>JACQEQ010000145.1 GCA_016200445.1 Gammaproteobacteria bacterium
CAAGTGCCAGACCTTGAGTTGCATCGACGGCTGGTAAAATTTCATGCCCAGCGCGTTCCAATAACATCTGCGCAATTTGCATGTTCCAAGGATTGTCTTCGACGATTAATATGCGTGCCATGTCACGGAGCATAAACCTAACGACACCGTGCAATCGAGTGAATCAACATTAAATTAGGTAGAAAATTCCTGTGTCAGGTCTATGCTTAGTGCAGTAAAAATCTAGTGTGTCGGAAGGCGGGGAGCATAAGTGATGAATGGAAAAATGATTCTGTTAGTTGAAGATAATCCCGATGATCGTGATCTTACTTTGCGCGCGTTGCGCAAAAATAATATTGCCAATGAAGTGGTAGTTGCCGAGGACGGCGTCGAAGCCTTGGATTATTTGTTTGCTACCGGTGCGCATGCCGGGCGCGACAAGCAAATATTGCCGCAGGTAATTTTGCTCGATTTAAAACTGCCGCGGCTGGATGGAGTGGAAGTGCTCAAACAAATACGTGCTAATCCCGACACGCGCCGCTTGCCGGTAGTGGTCCTTACGACCTCCGCCGAACAAACTGATATTGTTGCCAGTTACGATAACGGAGCCAGCAGCTATATCCGTAAACCAGTCGATTTTGCTGAATTCCAGGAAGCAGTGCGCCAGCTTGGCCTGTACTGGCTGCTGTTAAACGTGCCACCGCCCTGATTTTTTATTCTGTTTTGGATTTCTCAATCATCGCATAGGCCGAGTGATTGTGGATGGATTCGAAATTTTCTGATTCCACCACATACGCAGTAATGCGGGCGTCGGCGTTAAACCGCTGTGCGATGTCGCGCACCATGTCTTCGACGAACTTTGGATTATTGTAGGCTGCTTCGGTGACGAATTTTTCGTCCGGGCGTTTGAGCAGGCCGTAGAGCTGGCACGACGCTTCTTGTTCCACCATATCGATCAATTCTTCGATCCACATAAACTCTTTGGTGCGCACTTTGATGGTCACGTGCGAGCGTTGGTTGTGCGCGCCATAGTCTGAGATTTGTTTGGAGCACGGGCACAGACTTGTGACTGGCACGACGACTTTGATCCATAAGCTGGGTGCGCCGTGGTTGGCTTCGCCGATGAAGGTGACGTCGTAATCCATCAGGCTATTCACTTTGGACACCGGCGCCTGCTTCATTACGAAGTAGGGGAACTTCATTTCAACGTGTCCGGACTCGGCTTCAAGCAATACGGTCATTTCCTGCACCATATCTTTGAACGAGTGTACGGAGATTTCACGCTCGTGTTTGTTGAGTATCTCCACGAAGCGCGACATGTGTGTGCCTTTGAAATTATGCGGCAGGTTTACATACATGTTGAAGTTGGCGATGGTGTGCTGGTCGCCGGCGCTGCGATCGCGCACGCGCACCGGGTGACGTATGTCTTTGATGCCGACTTTGTCGATTGGAATATTGCGGGTGTCCTTGCTACCTTGCACGTCGGCAATCGGCTGTGGGCGTGCTTTCATGGTCAATCCTCGGTGTAACGTACGCAGGCGCGTTCAGTTTCCCATAACGTAATCGCCGTAACGCGATTGGTCGTGTCGTTTAAGCGCGCGCCCAACTGCCGGTATAAATAGGCAGAGATGTTTTCTGCTGTCGGGTTGATACGATCAAACGGCGCAATTTCATTCAGATGGCGGTGATCGAGCCGCGCCAGTTCAGCACGTGTGGCTGCCTTGAGTACTTTGAAATCAACGCCCATGCCGACCTTGTCCAATTGTGTCGAGGTGACTTCGACTTCTACTTTCCAGTTGTGGCCGTGTAACTGATTACACACACCGGGGTAGTCGCGCAAGAGATGTGCGGCTGCAAAATCGGTGACGATCTTTAACGTATATTTCGCTGGCATAAATACTTGACTGCTAAGGTAGGATATTACTTGGATTGGCTGATTTTCACAAGCCCGGAACTGTTGAAACTTCGAATGGCGGCGATTATACCATCGCAGGTCAGTCCACATTCGGCGAGCAGCTGCTCACGTTTGCCGTGGGCGACGAAGCGGTCGGGTAGACCTAGATTCAGGATCGGTGCAGTGATGTGTTGTGCGGCTAGAAATTCATTCACGGCGCTGCCGGCCCCGCCCAACACGGTATTTTCTTCAAGGGTGACGAGCACGTCATGCGTGGTTGCCATGCGCAGGACCATGTGCTCGTCGAGCGGCTTAACGAAGCGCATGTTGATCACGGTTGCGTCGAGGCTGTCAGCCGCTTCCAATGCTGGAGTCAGCATGCTACCAAACGTTAACAGCGCGATTTTACGGCCGCTGCGGCGTATATCTGCCTTACCGATCGGTAGCGCCGTCATTGTTTGCATCGTCTTGACACCCGGCCCGTTACCGCGCGGGTAGCGTACTGCGCTCGGGCCGTTGTGTTGAAAGCCCGTGTAGAGCATTTGCCGGCATTCATTTTCGTCTGCTGGCGCCATCACGATGAGATTCGGTATGCAACGCAGGAAACTCAAATCGAAACTGCCCGCATGCGTCGGCCCGTCGGGACCCACCAATCCCGCGCGGTCAATCGCAAATAACACCGGCAGATTTTGCACCGCGACATCGTGGATCAGCTGGTCATAACCGCGCTGTAAAAAGGTCGAATAAATCGCTACCACCGGCCGCATGCCCTCACACGCCAAACCGGCGGCGAGCGTAATGCTGTGTTGTTCGGCAATGCCGACATCGAAATATTGGTCGGGAAACTTTTGTGAAAACTCCACCATGCCCGAACCTTCGCGCATTGCGGGTGTGATGCCGATCAGGCGTGTGTCTTGCGCCGCCATGTCGCAGAGCCAGTCGCCGAATACCTGGGTGTAGGTCGGGCCACCAGCCGCTGCGGACGGCAGTTGCCCAGTGCGCGGATCGAAAGCGCTGACACCGTGATAGGTACAGGGATTGGCTTCGGCAGGGGCATAGCCTTTGCCTTTTTTGGTTACTACATGCAGAAATTGCGGACCTTTGAGCACGTACAGGTTGCTCAGTGTCGCTACCAAGGTGGGCAGGTCGTGGCCATCTATTGGGCCGATATAGTTGAAACCCAGTTCTTCGAATAACGTGCCGGGTATCACCATGCCCTTCATATGTTCTTCAGTGCGGCGCGCCAGTTCCCACATCGACGGCATTACACCAAGCACTTTTTTGCTGCCTTCGCGCACCGTCGAGTACAAGCGTCCAGATAAGATACGGGCAAGATAATTTGACATGCCGCCGACGTTTGGCGAGATCGACATGTCGTTGTCGTTGAGTACGACCAGCAGGTTCGCATCCAGATCACCGGTGTGATTCAACGCTTCAAATGCCATACCCGCAGTCATCGCGCCGTCGCCGATGATTGCGGCGATGTGGCGATCTATGCCCTGTTTTTGCGCGGCAATCGCCATACCCAAGGCAGCGCTGATTGAGGTGCTCGAATGACCAACGCCAAAGGTGTCGTAGTCGCTTTCAGCGCGGCTTGGAAAACCAGCCAGGCCGCCCATTTGCCGGATGCTGGCCATGCGTTGCCGCCGTCCGGTCAGTATTTTATGCGGATAAGTTTGGTGGCCGACATCCCACACTAGTCTGTCATCGGGTGTATTGAATACATAGTGCAGCGCAACCGTGAGCTCGACTGTGCCCAGTCCCGCAGCCAGATGGCCGCCGGTTTTACCCACGGTTTGAATCAGAAAACTGCGCAATTCGTTCGCCAGTTCCGGTAACTGGTCGACCGTCAACCCACGCAAGTCAGACGGCGTGCAGATGGTGTCGAGAAGTGGGAAGTGTTGACGATCAGGCATGGGGTGCTGAAAAAGATCCTACTGGAAGGCAGGAATCATGACGGTTTGCACCAGGTGATGCAAGCCGGTGGCGTTTGACGGTGCAACGATTTGGTACTGTGATTTGATGTTTTTTCTTAGACGCCCGGCGATTGTTCTATGACCTGCATTTAGAAGCGTAACGATAGAAGGTCCAGAAAGCTTTGTGAAAGGTCAAGGGTGCTGAACGCGCGGATCATCGGGTTTGAGTTCAACCGTTTGCATGCTGCCGGTATTGCTCGCAACGTACGGAGCAGCCGCAGTAGCCATGTAGGGTAGTAAGCGGCGTAAATCGTTGGAAGGGTCGATCAATCGCACCGTAGTTTTCCATACTTGTTTACCGCTAGGTTCGCCAGTGGTGAGTGCCTCGGCTTCGAGCACTGCAAAATGCGTGTACAGGGTTTGGCTGCTTAGTTCAGAGGTGTAGCCGATGACCTGCGTGCGCAAAGGTACATACACCGTACTGTAGGTTTCGGTTTTTTGCCCGCTGGCGTCGGTTTTTACTTCTTTGTAGGTAATATTTTCTCCGCCGCTTACATGATAGAGCGGGCGTAGATAGCTATACACTTCGTTGTGTCCGCTGGAGGTGCCGTAGCTGAGTGTTATTAATATATTAGCGTCGGTGCGGCTTGAAGTTTCCACGTAACCTTTGGCAGTCAAGATGCGATGGAATTGCGCTGCGAATTCGCGAAAATACAAATCGCTGTCTTTCACATCGTTCATGCCGCTGGTCATGACATATTTAATGCCGGCGGCCGGTGCTCCGCTTTCTGCGATCGAGTCGACCCTGACGACATAGGTCGTGGCGCAGCCGGTGAGCAACAGCGCTGTGAGCAGCAGAGAGAGAAAAGTTCGTGGCATGGGAGGCGTCCTTTTTCGGTGGCGAAATGTCACTGTACATGTGTCTGTATAAACCGTGTATGTACATTCGAGCCAAGAGTTACTATGTAAGTTCGATACCGGCGAGCACTTTAAAAACACGAACCGCAGCTGTATATTAGAAAACTCTAATTAACAATTCGATTGAGCCTAACCTTCATGCTGAACACCCTGTATTCAAGATTTCTTCATAAACTGCCTGTGTTTATAGCCTTACTGTTGAGTACGTTGGTCATCGATCAGGTAAACGCAGAAGCATTAGAAACCGCAGTGGCAACGCAACAGCTGGTCGCTCGCGAGCAGATTTTTGACGCAGTCGTCGAAGCCGTGAAGCAAGGTACGGTGTCGTCGCAGACCTCGGGGCGGGTGCAGGCAGTGTATTTCGATGTCGACGATTATGTGCCGAAAGATGCCGTGATTGTGCGTTTCCGCGATAAAGAACAGCAGGCCGGGCTGCAAGCGGCTCAGGCCGGAGTGAAAGAAGCCGAAGCGCGTTACGCCGAAGCACAGGCCGAGTTCAAACGCATCAAAGAGGTATACGAAAAGAAAGTCGTACCGCAAGCCACCTTTGATAAAGCCACGGCCGAATTGAGCGCCGCGCAACAACGGCTCGATGCCGCCCAAGCGCATCTGGCGCAAGCACAAGAGCTGCTTGGCCACACGGTGGTCCGTGCACCCTATAGCGGAATTGTCGTGAAGCGGCACATCGAAGCCGGCGAAACTGCCAATGCGGGCCAAGCGTTGATGACCGGTTTTGCGCTGGACGAATTGCGCGTCACTGCGACCGTGCCGCAAAGCGTGATTCAAGCGATTCGCAGCAACAATCGCGCACGGATCATTTTCCCGAGTCAAAATAACCGGGCAGTCGAGCCGAAGACGCTACGAATTTTTCCGTTCGCCGATGCGCAGTCGCACAGTTATAAAGTGCGGATGAATCTCGCCGCCGGGCAGGAGGGCTTGCTGCCCGGAATGTTCGCAAAAGTTGCGTTTGTCACAGGTGAGGAGCAGCGCTTGCTGATACCCGCCGCCGCGTTGGTACAGCGTAGTGAAATCGACGCGGTATACGTGGTAGCGGCCGACGGTAAAATTAATTTTCGCCAAATCCGTGTGGGCCGCCGTCTCGATAACAACATGCTTGACGTATTGGCTGGCCTTGATGCCGGCGAGCGCGTCGCGCTCGACGTAATCCGTGCCGGTGTGCAAATGAAAGAATCAGCGGCAGTGCGGCGATGATCCCGAAACTCGGTATTTCGGGCAAAATCGCGCAGCATTTTCTCACTTCTGAGATCACGCCTCTGCTGGCCTTGCTGGGCGTATTACTGGGCATATTCGCCGTGGTGGTGACGCCGCGCGAGGAAGAGCCGCA
>JACQEQ010000167.1 GCA_016200445.1 Gammaproteobacteria bacterium
AATCACTGGACTAGGCAGCAATATTACCTACTACTTTCGGGCAGCTGCGCAGAATGCCGATGGCACTACATACGGTAAAGTTTTAAGTGTTACGACCTCATCTACTGCAACGACTCTTTTACCCGCTCCATCCATGATCACGCCGTCGCAATACGCGACGAATCAAACCACCACACCGAATTTCAGTTGGTCTGCGGTAGCCGGTGCAAGTTCATACCGCATCATGGTGACAAATGACCCTTCTGCATTACCTACTGACCCGGCCAGCGCGACGTGTCCGGTGTGTGCGGTAAATGTTACTTCACCTAGCTTGGATTACATTCCGCCTGCCGGTTATTTGAATCCCGGGGCGACTTACTATTGGCAGGTTAAAAGCCGCAGTACCACTGGATTTGGTTATTGGTCGCCACCCCGATCATTTACCACCGCGCCCCTTGCTTCCATAGTGCTTCCCGCACCTAACACCACGTATCCGTCCAGTAGCGCGACAACGCAATCCACGACGCCGGGGTTGAGCTGGAACTTGGTCACTGGCGCCACTTCTTACCGCATCATGGTTGCGCACAATGCCGCTGATTTGCCGGTCGAAACTTGGAGTTTGACTTGTCCGCTTTGTGTGGTGAACGATGTTGCCTATTCGCCCAGCTATTCTCCGGCCATGGGCAGCCTTGCTACCGGCACAACTTATTATTGGCAGGTTAAGGCGCGTAGTCCGACGAGCTTTGGTGCATGGTCGGTGGTGAGCAGATTCACGACTCCGTCAACGCTATCCGACACCCTCCCGCCAGTTGACGGGATGCTTTCTGCTACGCCCGAAGCTGGGCAAGTTGCGTTAAGTTGGAGCGGTTTTTCGGATACAGGCAGCGGGATTGCAAGCTATAAAATCGTGTCGAGCAGTGTTGTCAGCTTGGACAGTTGTGCTGCGAGCGTCCCGATCTATTCAGGCACAGCCACATCGTTCACGGATACAGCGGTGGTGAATGGTACAACTTACTACTATCGTGTTTGTGCGGTAGATAATGCAGGTAATGTTTCGGCGGGGGCTGTCGCGTCGGTCACACCGCAGGCAGTTGTTACCCCTACTACCGGCTCTATTCGTGTAACCATCGTGCCCCAAGCGGCGGCCAATCTGGGAGCGCAGTGGCGGTTGGTTGGTGAAACCACATGGCGGAACAGCGATGCTGCAGCCACTGGCTTGCCCTACAACACTTACGCAATCGAATTCAGTTCTGTAACCGGATGGACCACGCCAACCGTTCAGTACGTGCCTATTAGTTTAGTCAACGCAGTCGTTTGGGTGGATGGTGGCGTTTATATTCCGCCGGTTACGCTTGGCGCACCTTCCGATTTGCAGGCGGTTGTCACGACTGCTGGTGGAGTATCGTTATCGTGGGTGGATAATTCGAGCAATGAGGCGGTTTTCTTACTCGAACAGAAAGTCGGTGCAACTGGGATTTTCAGTGTCGCTCGAAACCTTGATCCAAATTCAACGGCATTTTCTATAGTGTCAGGCAGTTTTGTTCCTGGGCAACAACATTGTTATCGGATGCGCGCCTACGACGGGCTGCTGACCTACTCGGGCTATTCCAACGAAGTATGTGTTACGCCATCGCAAGTGCCGATTGATCCAATTTGCGCTGGGTCTTCGCCGATTGTGGGCACCACCGCGAAGGTGGCTGCTGGCTTCAATCACACCTTATCGCTCCGGAAGGATGGAACGGTTTGGGCGTGGGGTAATAATTTGTATGGACAATTAGGCGACGGTAATACGACCGACAGCGCTGTGCCAGTCCAAGTTGTGGGGTTGAGTGGAGTGACAGCGATTTCCGCAGGTCTAAACAAAAGTCTCGCCTTGAAATCTGACGGAACGGTTTGGATTTGGGGTATTTACACGACAGCACGTCAATCGAACGGGATGGCAATCGGTACATCTACGCCCATGCAGGTGAATGGACTCAGTGGAGTTACGGCTATTGCAGGCGGTGGCGAACACAACTTGGCTTTGAAATCCGATGGCACAGTTTGGGCCTGGGGTTACAACGCAAACGGTCAGTTGGGAAATGGAACCAGCGAAAATAGTGATGTTCCGGTTCAGGTCACTGGCCTAGCGGGGGTGTCAGCAATTGCCGCAGGATACCTGCATTCGCTTGCGATGAAAGCAGACGGGAGCATTTGGGTGTGGGGACCAAACGGCGATGGCGCGCTCGGCAATGGTTCGACTGCGATACGCCAAACGACACCGAGCCAGGTGGTTGGGTTAAGCGGTGTGATCGCGTTGGCTGCCGGTTACCAATATACGGTTGCATTGAAGTCGGATGGTACGGTTTGGGCTTGGGGATCGAACGTATATGGGCAAATGGGGACTGGCACCGCAAGCCCGGGCGTGCCGAGAACCATACCCGCACAAGTAGCTGGAGTAAGCGAGATTGTCGCGCTTGCGGCCGGAGAGGGGCATGTGCTCGCGGTGAAAGCAGACGCCAGCGTGATCGGATGGGGTTACAACCTTTCCGGTCAATTGGGTGATGGTTCGACGGTCACTCCGCGCCCACTAACCCCCACAAGTGGCCTGAATAGCGTCGTTCAAGTTGCAGCAGCATGGAATCAATCGTTCGCCGTGAAATCCAGCGGGCATGTTTGTTCGTGGGGAAGCAATACGACAGGTCAGTTAGGTAGCGGTAGCACTGCTGACCGAGCGTACCCGGCTGTAGTTCTGGAAGCAGAGGGGGCGGGGTATCTCAACTTAGTTGAGATACCGCCTGTGGCGATACCATCGCCGTCGCCCACTGACACGGCGCCAACAACTCCTCCAACCACGACACCGGAGCCGTCGTCAACCACTACTAACGCGACGGCTGCAACTAAGTCTGGAGGCGGAGGAGGCGGGTATTCACTATTATTGCTCATCGCAATTGCTAGTCTGTTGCGGAGGCTACGTTTCCGATGTTGAAAAAGAGGAAAAGCACGGTCAAAAGTCGTATGGAAGTTCCGGTGACTTCTAAATTTACCAGCTCAATACATAAATTAGGATTTAGTTATTTCAACCGCAGATTTTTCATGGGGAGGGGTATGAAAACAATTCTGGCAGTGGTTATGTCTTTGTATGTTTCTTCTTCAGCATTTGCTGCCGAAACGAGATGGGTTGTAAGTCGAAATGACCAAGGCGCTTGCACCGTTTCCAGGGAGGCATACCCACATGCCTCTATGTATGAATCGGACAACTCTGTATTTTGGACCGGGCAATGTATTGAAGGTAAGGCTAACGGAACGGGCGTATTAGAGTGGTCCAAAAGAATCAAAGTCTTTGGTGATAAGACAGCAGAGATAAAGTATTGGGTTGAAGAATTTACAATAAAAAATGGATTGGTGGTGGAATCGGGAGAGCTTAAAACGTCAATAGATTTTGATTCTATCGTTTTTGATGTGCGAGGATGTGACCCTTCGTATTCTGCATTAACCGCGATAGTTCCAAGTGACCTATGGGTTCAATATGACATGGTAGTGTCTCCGATAATGCGAAAGGCTATGGAAGTATTAAACTCAAAATGCCCGATTACTCCCAGAAACCAAAACAATCGAAATATTGCTGTTGTCAGAAAGAAAATTGAAACTGAACGTGACGCGAATCCGTTTGGGAGAAGTGCATGGTGTGAGCAGCCTAAAATCAAAGACGATAAGTCATTTGTGTGTGGGCGGTTTAATAATGACTTTCGCGCAGACTATGTATCCAAAATGCGCCAAATGGAAAAACTATTAAAGGATAAAGCATATTCAGCTGAGTTAGAGAATTCACGAGTAAATCGCATTGCAACCGCAGAACAGACAGACAAAATAAGGCTGGAGCGATACGGCGCATTTGTCACAAAGAATGGCGTTACAGACCTTGTGAAGCCTAATACCCTAAAAACAAATCCGTTTGTGTACGAAGGCAAGACTATCGCGGTGGAGCTGGATTTTTCAGAAATGTTAACCGCTGATCGTGGGCTTTTTGATGGCGTGGTTGTCTCGGGGCTTCCTGGGAATCTTTTCACGGTTAAAGGTACTACCGTCGTCTTAGCTGGAAAAGTGCTTGGCAAGACCCCGGTGAAAACACCTTTCGGTGGAGAAGTGTCTGCGCCACATCTTAAGTTTATTGGCGTTCATGTTTGTGAAGCCAACAGATGCTCTGACATTCTGTCTAGGTAATAGGGATCAAGGGGTCAGAGTCCTTGAATTCGCACAGCCTTCAATGCCGATGTCCGAGACCGCGCGTACGGCGCAATGATCGGGGTGTATGCCGACCCCGAAATAGAAGAGGCATGGGCCGCCGAAGTCGAACGGCGCCAAGCACAGATCGAAAGCGGAACCGTCGAGCTGCTTCCCGGTCCCGAAACTCTGGCGAAGTTGAAGTCCGAATTCCGATGAGGTATTCGCTGCACCAGGAGGCGGACCGGGACCTTCGGGATGCGGCTGAGTTCTATCGACAACATGCGGGCACTGCTCTTTCGCAATCCTTGTTCGGCGAATTCTAGCGTTCGGTGGGCGTTCTGTTAGAGCATCCGGGGGTGGGGCGGATGTGGCGGAACGGTAAGCGTCGTTACGTCATGCAACGCTTTCCGTATTCACTCATCTATACGGTTTCCAGTGAGGAGATTCGCATCCTGGCGGTAGCGCACCATAGCCGCCGCCCCGGCTATTGGCAGGGGCGATAGTTTGCAGTGCCTTAGCAAGGAAAAATGCAAGGAAAAATGGGACGCTTCCCAATATGAATAATCGTAAAGCGTATTGGCAGTGCGGATTCCCTTACCTAACCGGCACGTGATTCCGGTGCATGCCAGGCAGGTGGGGGTGTGGCGGCTAACCCGCATTACTCTGGCCTCATTAATCTAGGTGATGAGCACGGATAAACTGACAAGGTCCGGTACCGGTCAGGCGATATTGGCATTTACACCTACCCGCTTACTGGAAGTCTCACCCTGAGTGCGAAGCTAAAAGATTTACCCGTCGAAGAACGCATCCGCGTCGAGGACCTATGGGACAGTATCGCCGCAGACCAAAAAGCGTTACCTCTTACCGCTGAACAAAAGTCGGAGCTTGACCGGCTGCTCGATGCTTAAGAAGTCGATAAAATCGTGGACACCTGGCGACCGACGCAGTGACCGACATCCGGCGCACGCTATGACTTTCGAAGTTCGTCTCCGTCCGGAAGCGGAGCTGGACTTTGGCCGATGCTGCGTCCGCTTCGTTGGAAGAGTCGTACATAGCGGCGTGCTTTAAAAATGCACCTCCGCTATCCACCAGAAATGGGATCACAAAGCATCGGGAATTACCCGTGCCGGGTTGGACATCAAACACGTTGGTGAACTTGGGATGAGTCGCGCGCGTGACGAGGAAACATTGCGTTATGCGCGCCGCGAAGGTTGCGCAATCATACTTCTATGAAGAACAAACGCTCTCGCAAACATATGGCTGAAAAGTTCGCGCGGGTTCACGCATATTTCAGGCGCTGACCTTTGGGCACCGGAACCGGATCACCAAACTCCCTGGCGGTATCAATCCACAATCGGATCGCCTCTTGAACGCTGGCCAACGCCGCTTCCTGGGTCGGGCCGTGCGCGATGCAGCCAGGTA
>JACQEQ010000031.1 GCA_016200445.1 Gammaproteobacteria bacterium
CAAGTTGTGGGGCTTTCGCGGCCGCTCGGCAGGTGCACGCGCCGACGCATTGCTCGGTGCGTTTGACCTTTCAGATGCCGCACGTCGTCAAGTCAAAGACTACTCGGGCGGCATGCGCCGCAAGCTCGACATCGCCGCTTCGCTGGTGGTCACGCCATCGGTCTTGTTTCTCGACGAGCCGACCACCGGGCTTGATCCCAATGCGCGCAAGAGCGTGTGGCAGATGATTCGTGCGCTAGCGAGCCAGGGCGTGACTATTTTGCTCACGACGCAGTATCTGGAAGAAGCCGACCAGCTGGCGGCGCGCATTGCGGTGATCGATCACGGCAAGAAGATCGCCGAAGGCACCAGCCGCGAACTGAAGGCAGCGACCGGGTCGGGATTTCTGCACGTCACGCTTGCCGATGCAGCACGCATCGACGAGGCAGCGCGGCTGCTCGAACAACAACTCACCGGCGAAGCACACCGCAATGTGGAAGGCGCGGCGCTGTCGATCAAAGCGAATTCACCGCAACAAGCGAACGCGGCGCTCACCGCCTTAACTGCGGCCGGAATTGTGATCGACGGTTTTTCGATGGCGGCGCCAAGTCTTGACGAAGTGTTTTTCGCGCTCACCGGGCATGCCGCCGAGAGCACCACCCAACCGGGAGAATCGCATTGAACACCGACACCACCCAGGCGGTACTCCACGTTGAACGCCCGCCCCCACCGGGCGCACTGTCAAACGCGCTCACCTTCGGTTGGCGCGCCGCGCTCAAGTTCAAGCACGTGCCCGAACAACTGTTCGACCTGGTCATGACCCCGATCATGTTTACGCTGTTGTTCACGTTTGTGTTCGGCGGCGCGCTGGCCGGGTCCACCGATCAGTACATGCAGTTTTTTCTGCCGGGAATTCTAGTGCAAACCGTCGTGTTCAATTCGGTGTATTCGGGCATGGGGCTGAGCACCGACTTGGGCAAAGGTCTGTTCGACCGGTTTCGCTCGCTGCCGATCTGGTCGCTCGCACCGTTCGCCGGATTGATGGTCGGCGACGTGCTACGTCACCTGATCGCATCGCTGATCATCCTGAGCATCGGCATGCTACTCGGCTACCGGCCCGAGGCGGGATTACTCGGCGTGCTGCTGGCACTCACCCTGTTGCTGGTCATCGGCTTCGGCACCGGCTGGGTATTTCTGGTGCTCGGTCTGGTCATGCGCACACCGAACACCGTGATGACGATGGGCTTCACCGGCATCATGCCGCTGGTGTTCGCATCTAACATCATGGTCGATCCCACCACCATGCCCAGTTGGTTGCGCGTGTTTGTCGACGTAAATCCCGTGTCGCTGATGACAACCGCAATGCGCGGCCTGATGCACGGCAACCTGACAATGCCTGATCTCGGACTCGCATTGTTAACACCGGTGCTACTAACCCTGACCCTGGCGCCGGTGACGCTGTGGTTGTACCGGCGGAAGTAAAGTGCTGTTCAGAAATCGTACTTCCGGCCTGTTATTGCAGTAATGACAAGGGTAGTGACACATTTACTTTCACGAACGGCTAGACTAATATTTTATTTTCATGGAATTAAGGGGTCTTGTATTTACAGAAATACATATTATACGAAGGGAAGGTGTACCCGCAAAGTAGTAATGTCCGGTTTTACCAAAGTTAAAATGTCCGCTTTTGAAATTGAAACTTCAAAAGCAAGGACGTTTAATGGACAACTACATCACTATGAGCCAACCCGAATTAGACCGTTACACACTGATCAGCAAACTGATTGCCAAACGGATGACTCAGCGTGAAGTTGCTGCGCTGCTTGGGATTACTGACCGGCAGATTCGTCGTTTGGTAACCGCAGTACACCAACACGGCGCTGCAGGACTGGTATCAAAAAAGCGTGGCAAGCCCAGCAACAACAGATTGCCCGAGCCATTCAAAGCAACAGCACCCGCAATGCTCCACACATCGGTTCACTGAAACAGTGAGACCGGGGGCAGGCTATGGCCGAAGAGCCAAAAACGTGAGAATTCTGCGCTCGAAAGTCGCGGAATTTGTCCACGAGACCCGGTCTGCCGCTATTATTCGCAAGCTTGATGGTGGATGGAGCGCGTCGTCGCTGTGTTGGGCGCGCTGGATTCTGGAAAAAAAGGCGTTTTTTTCCTATACTCCAAACCAGGTGTTAGCAATTTTATGTGCTTCAGCATTCAATGCGAACAACACCAGGCAGGCCACCGGTAAATCCAGCCGATGCACCGGAAACAAGCGCATACCCAGTTCCTCTTGCAGTTGCAAACCCAGCACCGGCCGTGTCGAGTCGGCGCTGTCGCGATCCGGCACGGTAAGCACGCCCGCCGGTTTAAGCGCGATGAGAAAATGTGGGTTGTTAACAATTAGCTTGGTCATGGCGCCGCGTATTATGCGGTGCGACGCGCGTGCCCGCCAAAGAAATCCGGCCCACATGACCGTTTCACAAGAATGAATATTAAGAATTCTTTATTTCCGGTTGCGTGATTTTCTCCGATCCATTATTTATTAAGCAGCAAACGTAACTGCACGGCTAAATCCTACCAGGGCGAAACAAATGGCCATGAAAAAAGTATCGAGCATCCATCGGCGCGGCGAAGGTCACTGGGTCGGCGATGGCTTTCCGGTGCACACCATCTTC
>JACQEQ010000162.1 GCA_016200445.1 Gammaproteobacteria bacterium
AAAAAATATTGTAACAGTAGGCCAAGATTGGGGAGGCCCGATAACCCTACGATATGCGATTGAGCATCAAAGTAACATTCGAGGATTGGTCATTTTGAATACTTCTATTGAACGCTTTCCAGCGAACTTTAGGGAAAAAATTACACAAAACCGTATTTTCGACCCTCTGCCGTCTATTTTTAGATTTTTTTTCAAAAATGCTGAATTCTCAAGTACACAAATCAGGCAACTCGATGCGTTTCGGCAATTTGTTTGGGATGGATGGGTCAGTGGTAATCAGTCGGATTTTGGTGCTGGTTTCCGCCACCCGGTTGATCAGAAGGTAATGAGAAATTATTTGTTTCCGAATGATAACTGGGCCAGTCGCGCCGGTGTGGCGAACTTCGTAAAATCGATATCTGATAGCGCCGAGGATTCGAATGCCGCATATCTCGATGAGATTAGGGATGTGCTAAAAAATTGGAATATTCCAATGCTGGTTCTATTCCCTGATGGAGATTTCATGTGGAAACCTGAGCAGGGTCAGGCAGTCGCGAGGATGGTTCCGAATGGTGAATTTTATTTGATCAGAAATGCCGGTCACTTTATGCAGGAGGATGCGGGAGAAGAGATAGCCGGTTATATCATTCGTTTTATCCGTGAACGAGTTTAGGTTGGACACATTTTTTTAGAAACCAAGACTTCAACTCGAAATATAAAAATATTGTCCATGTTGATCAGTGAATGCAGGGAAATTGTCACGCGGACAGGGTAATTCAGGCCGATAATATAATATTTACAATATTTAAGGAGTTCATATGTTTGAACTGAAAACGTTACGCGACCCTGCAACGGCGACATTGCATGGAAAACATAATCATCAGCCTTATCAAAAATTGAAGGTAGTCATAACAAAAATTCTTGCCGCTTTTGTAATTGGATTTTATTTTATCGGCGCGCAGGCGGATGAAGACTATGTATCAGGTATAAATACTACAAAGAACAGGGAGTCACTGGTCACGAAACTCAAGAATAAACTATACCCGGAAGATATTCCGCTCTCGGCTCAAGGGCCCGCTATTCCTGCAAAAGGATATTTTGTGGAAGAAATCAAAGATGGCGTCTATTGGATAACGGAAGGCGGATACCAAATGATGTTCCTGACGACGGGGCAGGGTGTAATCGTGGTGGACGCGCCGCCAACCATCGGCAGCAACATATTCGCCGCGATTGCGGAAGTCACCAATGAACCGATCACACATCTTATCTATAGCCACTCTCATCGTGACCATATTGGATCGGCGCGGTTATTTCCTTCCACTGTGCAGATCATTGCCCACGAAGATACCTATGCACAGGTCAAGCGAGCGGCTATCGAGAGTCTTCCTCTACCGACCATTACATTTTCTGACCGATATATCCTGAGTGTCGGTAATAAAGTCGTGGAGCTGGCGTACTATGGACCTCATCACGAGTTGGGCAATATATATATTTATGTCCCGCGGCAAAAGGTGCTCATGTTGGTCGACGTGATCATGCCTGGCTGGGTTCCTTTTAAGAATTTGGATTGGGCACAGGAGGTGACCGGCTTTCTTCAGGCGCACGATAGGGTATTATCGTACGATTTCGACACTTTTATCGGAGGGCACGTGGGTCGGCTCGGCACGCGAAAGGAAATAGAAACCGCCCGTGATTACATTTCCGATGTGCTGGCCAATTCCGCAAAAGCGTTTAAAGCGATTGGCCTGTCCGTGAGTGATCTTTATGTTGTTGCCCGGGAGGTGGGCACAAAGAATGTATGGCGTGTGTTCGATGCTTACCTGGACGTCGTCGCGCAGGATTGCACTGAAAGAACATTACGTCAGTGGCGCTATCGTCTCGCCGGTGCCGATGTATTTACCGAAGACCATTGTTGGGTAGTGGGACAGTACTTGCGTCTCGACTGACGTGGGGTGTGGCAACAACTCATTAATAAATATTCTTTGCGCCAGCACCGCCACCGGTCGATCAAAAACGGGTGGCGGTGTTGCGCTTAACTGAAAGCCTTTAAAGATCGGGGTGTATAGAAACCAATACCGGTCCGTTACGGGTTAAGCTGTGGATGCACGATCACCGCCAGTTTCAGCAACTCGGCCTTGTCCAGTTCGCCGGAGAGGGCATAACCCAACTCCCCGTCTATCCAGTAGAACACACCCACGTTAGCGTCGCGGCTGTAACGAAATGCTGTGAGTTTGTTGTCCCAAGCACCGCGCCGCAGGTAGAGCGTGACACGCCGTCCGCTGCTGTCCTCGTACATGAACTGCGCGGCCATGCGGTCGGTGGACGGCAATAAACGCCCCCCCACCAGGCGATAACCACCTTCCGCGAGATTTGGCGCGTTGATGGGTGTGCTCAGTCGTTTTGATAGCCACTGTACCAAGTGCTGCTCCTGGTCCGCCTTGACCTCCACCGGGTGCAGTACTTCGGCACTGTAGATGACGTGGGCAAAGGCAGCGGGCTTAACCAGCTGGGTTTCCAGCATATTGGCCGGTTCGGCAGCGTCCCGGTGGTTTAAGCTCCAGCCGAGCACGGCGCCAAGCGCGACCCAGGCCATGGCCGCCGCGGCGCGTCGCCCATAATGTCGCCGGATCGGTGGAAACTGGATGGATGCAGGGATGGGTTCCGCCAGCACCGGGTCGAACAAATTATGCAGAGACTGATCCAATTGTTGCAGGTGCCGGATCATTGCCGCCGCCTCCGGATGATGCTCAAGATAGTGTTCGACCTCGCTGCGCCGGGCCGGGTCCAGCAGATTGTCGGCATAAGCGTGCAATTCATTTTCGCTAATGGGTTTCTCGGTATTCATTTCACTCTCCGCATGCGCGGGCCACGCGCCTCGGATAACAGCGTGCGTAGTTGTTGCCGGCCACGGGACAGGCGCGACATCACCGTCCCTAACGGGATCGCCAGCACTTCCGCGACCTGTTCGTAACGCATGCCTTCCAGTGACACCAGCAAAACCACCTCACGCTGCTCCGGCGACAGGGTGCCGATGGCCGCGTGCAAATCGTCCAATACTAACGACTCTTCGGTGCGTGTGCCGTCCAGGGCGATGTTGTCGTGTTCACTATCCAGGCTGACGAAACTGGGCCCGTCGCGATAACGCCGCAGGTCGTTGACGTATAAATTATGCATAATGGTGAACAGCCACGCGCGCATGTCTGAATCGCGCCGCCACAGATGCCAGCGTGTCCAGGCGCGCTCCAGGCAATCCTGCACCAGGTCGTCAGCGCGACTGTGGTCGCCACGGATCAAGGCGCGTGCATAACGCCGTAGGCGTGGTATCTGTTCGACGATCAGTTGTTCTAGGTGATGCAATTGGTTCACACCTTGGCGCGGCGCCAGGCCGCGGCGATGATCGCTTCGGCCCAACGTGCGCCGAGCTGCGTTTATTTGGGCAGAATCGCCGGCTGGGTGAAGACATAGTCTTGGTCTTTCACCGGCGTGTGGCAGCCGAAGCACTCCTGCACGACGTTGGCATCTTTGCCATAGGGTTTCTGTTCGGTGCCGAGCCAGCGTGCAAATCCCCAGCCACCGGTCTTGGCATACTTGGTCGCGTCTTTGACCATAAATTCAGCGTGCACAAACTTACCAGGGATAGTGGCCGTGGGCCAGCTTTTGTGTACCTCGTCCTTCCACACCAGCTTGCCTAGAATGGCGCCATCGGGCCAGGGATGGGTGTGACCATCACGCGCCGCGGCCACGGCGATATCATTGCCGAGAATGACCCGCAAGGTATTGTTGTCGGTACGATGAGAACTGGCAATGAGCCGCCAGTCCTGGTAACCCGCCGGCAGCTCAATGCCGTTGGGCGCCGGGGCGACCGGTGCGCCGGCGGCGGCGAGAGTGGTGTAGGCGCTGATGCACAGCACAAGGGCGCCGGTGTTGGAACTCGTGAAGAATCTGATCTGATCTCTCGCATAGTAGACCGAGCAACCGAAGCGCTCAATCTCGTCAAGTAACATCAACAT
>JACQEQ010000169.1 GCA_016200445.1 Gammaproteobacteria bacterium
CACCGGCGATGATAACCATACCGGTTTTGCACAGGGTTTCGCATGCGACGCGCGCCTTGGGATCTTCCGCGATGATGGCGTCAAGAATTGCGTCGGACACTTGGTCGGCGACTTTGTCGGGGTGCCCTTCCGAAACGGATTCAGAAGTGAATAAATGTGCGGTTGCCATGGATGTCCTCACTTAAAAAATATAATGATGCGTGCGCCGAAAATTCAGAGCGGCGATTTTACGTGAACAACGGGAGAATTCAACGACTACAACGTTTCAGGCTGGTGAACGGCCATACTGGTCCGAAAAACGCACAATGTCATCCTCGCCGAGGTAACTCCCAGATTGCACCTCAATCATTTCTAACGGCACTTTGCCAGGATTCTCAAGGCGATGGGTAGTGCCTAGCGGGATATAGGTCGATTGATTTTCGCTGAGCAAAAACACTTCGTCGCCACGCGTCACGCGTGCCGTGCCGGTCACGACAATCCAGTGTTCCGCCCGATGGTGATGCATTTGCAGCGATAACGCCGCTTCGGGATTCACCACAATGCGTTTAACTTGGAAGCGCGCGCCATCGACCACGCTTTCGTAACTACCCCAAGGGCGATAAACACGTTGATGGGTCTGACTCTCCGGACGGCCTTGCTTTTTAAGCCACTCGACGATTTTCTTGACGTCCTGCGCCTTATCTTTATTGGCTACCAATACAGCGTCCGAAGTTTCGACCACGATCAAATTATCAATACCCACGCAAGCCAACAAGCGGCTATGCGACGCAAGATAGCTGCCGGCGCATTCTTGAACGAACACATCGCCGCTGACCACATTGCCTTGCGGGTCGCGGGTCTTGACTTCCCAGAGCGACGACCAGGCACCGATGTCGGACCAACCGGCATCGAGTGGAATCACCGCAGTGCCGGCAATTTTAGGGCTGGGTAAACGGTTTGCGGTCAGTTTCTCCATTACGGCATAGTCAATGGAATCGCTCGGGCAGAGCGCAAATGCGGCTTCGTCGAGGCGATAAAAATCCATATCGGCCCGGCCCTGACGGTAGGCTTGTTCGCAACTTGCGTAAATCTTAGGCTGAAATTGCTGGATCGCGGCTAACCACACCGATGCACGCATCATGAACATGCCGCTGTTCCAAAAATACTCGCCGCTCGCCAGATAACTCTCGGCAGTAGTTTTGTCCGGCTTTTCGACGAACGCCTGGATGGCGCACGCCGATGTGTCTTTCATGGCTGAGCCACGACGAATGTAACCGTAGCCGGTTTCGGCTTGCGACGGCACAATGCCGAACGTTACTAAATATCCCTGCTGCGCCAACTTAGCGCCCGCTGCTGCCGCACGGTGGAAAACATCAAGTTTTTGGATGACATGGTCGGCCGCCATCACCAGCAATACCGGGTCGTCATGATGCGACACCGCAGCCAATGCCGCTAATGTCAAGGCCGGTGCCGTGTTGCGGCCGGTTGGTTCGAGCACGATTGCACTATGACGTTTACCGACCTGACGCAATTGCTCCGCGATCAAAAACCGATGCTCGACGTTGCACACGATGACCGGCGCAACCAGTTCGATTTCAGGAAACAGTGCGGCCACACCGTCCGGCCGTGCCACCGTCTGTTGCAATAATGTTGCATCGTCGATCAACGGTAACAGCTGCTTGGGATAATGTTCACGCGATAACGGCCACAAGCGCGAACCGGAACCGCCGGAGAGGATGACTGGAAGCAGTTGCATGGGAGTTAAGGACTGACGGGTATGCGCATCCGTCGACGCGCATTGGTGACAAATTCAGCAATGAATACTGCCATTGCTCCCAGCATTACGCCAATGATCAACGCCAACGCAAGGTATAACACCGGCCGCGGACGCTCAGGAGAAACCGGCGTTGTCGGTTCACGTAAAAAGCGTGTCGGTAAGGTTTGCAAGCGCGACAGACTCAATGTCAATAATGCCTGCTCTTGCTCCATCGTGGGCAGCTCTTGTAAAAACTTGCTCTTCTCCTGCAACAACACCGCAGCCTGCAATGGATTGCTGCCTTTTAATCTTGCGATACTTTCATTCAGAGCCTGCATATGCTGGTGTGCCAACGTCATTCGATCACCCAACAAATCCAACCGTGCGTGCTGCTGCTTGACCGCCTCCTGCAACCACTGTTCATGCTCACGCTGCACCTTACCAACCACGGTCGAAAGATAGCGTTGTGCATCGTCAACTGAATGCGCCCGTGCCGTAATGGTAACTATGTCCGTCTGGCCCTTGTTGAGCGCCACATTCGCAACCAACGGATACTCGCGCTTACCTTCGGTAACATCGTTAACCCGATATTCTTCATTCAAGCGCTCGACCAGCACACCGGGTGCCTCAACGGACGTAACCGCGCCTTCTTTACCGATACCGCCGACATGCCCGATCTGAATTACCGTCCGGCTCTCATACACTGGCGGCATCAGCACGATCAGCGCGACCGCTATAACGAGCGCCGTCAATAGCACGCCAAAAAACACCGCACGCCGTCGCTGCAACACCAACCACAGATCCACCAGATCAATTTCCTGATCTTGGTAATAGGGCTGCAATGGTTTGATGTCGGAAGGAATCGTATTTGTCATCGCGATGTTAATAATCTGTGGTTTCGCCAACTACGGATCGGCGTGCTCTGGAAGGGCGGTAGTTTCGCACACTCAAGCAGGCGGCAACAACTCCATGGGATTAACCGGCACTGCCAGCGGAGATCTCAACTTCAATCGCTGTCAGTGCCGCCAGCGGATCATCCGCAGCGGTAATCGGGCGGCCGATCACCAAATAATTTGCCCCCGCATCCAAGGCTTGTCGCGGGGTCAAGGTGCGACTTTGGTCGTTCATGCCAGTACCGGCCGGACGAATACCTGGAGTGACTAATTGAAAATCAGCACCCAAACTGGCGCGCAGGATTGCTACTTCACGCGGGGAACACACTACGCCATTCAAACCGCTGTGCGCAGCCAGCTCTGCCAGCCGCAAAACATTCTCTTCCACACTACCCTGCCAGCCGATTTCTTTGATGTCTTGCGCGTCCAAGCTCGTTAACACGGTCACTGCAACCAGTAACGGCGGGCGTTGCACATCCAGCAATGCGGCGCGCGCTGCCTCCAGCATTTTCCGTCCACCGCTGGCGTGCACATTGACCATCCACACACCCAATCCGGCAGCAGCCTGGCAGGCACGCGCTACCGTGTTGGGAATGTCATGAAACTTGAGGTCGAGAAAAATATCAAAGCCGCGCGCACATAACTCCGACACCATCGCAGGTCCCGCGTGAGTAAAGAGCTCTTTGCCGACCTTAAGCCGGCAACGCTTCGGGTCAAGACGTGACACCAAGGCATACACGCGCTCGACTTCAGCGAAGTCCAACGCAACGATAATTCGCGGTCCGGCACTCACCGATCACTACCCTCCTTCAAGATCATCGACGGGCTTCACGCTGCTCCAGCTTTTGCAACCGGGACACTGCCAATGCAGTGCTTTGGCATTAAAGCCGCACTGACGGCATTTGTATATGGGTTTGTTGTGAAACAGTTGTACGGTTAATTCTCGCAATACCAAGAGCTGGTTACGCGCTTGTTCAGAACCGCTCGCCAAATTCAGATTTAGCTCGATCAAACGATGCATGCCGCGCATCGATGGCCGCGTACGTAACTGTTCTGCCATGAATTCAGCGCTCACCGCATCGCCTTTCTGCTTACGAAGCAAATCAGTGAGATGCAACAGCGCAGCTACCCCCCCATAGCGGACATATACGTTACGTAAATATTCAGTCGCCTGTTCTGAACGACCGAGCTGTTCGTAAGCTTGCAATAGCAGCACAAAAATCTCCGAGAGATAGTCGGGATCCTGCTGCTCAACACGCTGTAACTCACTAATTACCTGTTTGGGTTGACCCGCCTGCAACGCAATTTCCGCTGCCAACAAACTTGCTCGAACACACTTCGGATCGTTCGCCAACGCTGCTGCAATGCATTCTTGAGCGCGCTTGGAGTCGCGTTCTGCGCGCGCCAGCTCGGCTAATTCACAGTGGTATTGCGCAATGACGGCAGACTGCTTGGTGCCGCTGAGCTCCGCTTGCTTGGTCAGCGCGTCAATTGCTTTAGTCCAATCGCGTTCTTGCTGATAAATGTCAACAAGCTGCCGTAACGCCGCAGTGCCTTGCGCGGCGTCATCCGTTAACTGTTGAAACACAGCTTCGGCACGGCTCAATATCCCCGAACGCATATAATCCAGGCCAAGTTCATACAACGCCTGCGTTCGCTGCGCCATACTGAGCGTGGGACGTGCGATAAGGTTTTGATGGATGCGAATCGCGCGCTCTACTTCGCCGCGACGCCGGAATAAATTGCCCAGAGCAAAATGCGTCTCTACAGTTTCGTTGTCGACCTCAATCAGCTTGATAAAAACTTCAATGGCCTTGTCGGGCTGTTCATTGAGAACGTAATTGAGCCCCTGGAAATAATGAGCCGGTAGAAAATCCTGGTTAAACGGTGTTGGGCGGCGCGCACTGCGTCGCCCGGCCCACCAGGCAAGTGCAACGGCGGCAATGATTAGAACAACGAGTAGTTCTGTTTCCATAGCCATGACGTATCAATTGGGCAAATCGGCAAAAAAAAGAGGCCGAAATCGGCCTCTTTCTTATTGCTTAGTTAGACACCCGGTCACACAGGCTGAATCGGGATGTCGATACTGCCGATGACGCGTTCCCGCAATTCCTTGCCGGGCTTGAAGTGCGGTACGTACTTACCGGATAACGCCACCGCTTCACCGGTTTTCGGATTACGACCGATACGCGGCGGGCGGAAATGCAAACAGAAACTTCCAAATCCGCGAATCTCGATGCGCTCGCCGGTGGCCAGCGCCTGTGCCAGCTGTTCAATCAGCGTTTTGACTGACAACTCCACATCTTTGTAAGGCAATTGCGCTTGCTTACGGCCGATCGCTTCGATTAATTCGGATTTGGTCATCGTGTGTATCTCACGTCATTGTCATCGACAAATACGTAACAACTACTCCCGACGATTGCTCATCTGTTCCTTCAGCAGATCACCCAAGGTGCCCAAGGTGCTGGTCGACGTTGAAGAAGACCGGTAACCCTGAATGGCCTCTGCCTCTTCGTCCGTATCCTTGGCCTTGATCGACAGCGTGATGGTGCGATTTTTCTTGTCAACACCGGTGAACTTGGCTTCGACTTCGTCGCCCACTTTGAGCGCCGTGCGTGCATCGTCGATGCGTTCCGGTCCAATTTCCGAAGCGCGCAAATGGCCTTCGACACCTTCCGCCAGACGAATCACTGCGCCTTTGGCATCGACTTCAGTGACGGTGCCTTTGACACGCGTACCCTTGGGGTTTTCGGCGACAAAGGCCGAGAACGGGTCCTTGTCCATTTGCTTGACGCCCAACGAGATGCGCTCGCGTTCCGGGTCTACGGCCAGGATGACGGTTTCAATCTCGTCACCCTTCTTGTAGTTGCGAATGATTTCTTCGCCCGGCGTGTTCCACGAAATATCCGACAGATGCACCAAGCCGTCGATGTTGCCGTCCAAACCAACGAAAATACCGAAATCGGTGATCGACTTGATTTTGCCGCTGATCTTGTCGCCCTTGTTATGGGTCGCACCGAAGGCTTCCCACGGATTCGATTGGCACTGTTTCATGCCCAAGGAAATACGGCGGCGTTCCTCGTCGATATCCAGCACCATCACTTCGACTTCGTCGCCCAACTGCACGACTTTGGAAGGATGAATGTTCTTGTTGGTCCAATCCATTTCGGAGACGTGCACCAAGCCTTCCACACCGTCTTCGATTTCCACGAAGCAGCCGTAATCCGCAATGTTGGTGATCTTGCCGAACAGGCGGGTGTTGACAGGATAACGACGCGCCAGATCTTCCCAGGGATCTTCGCCCATCTGCTTCAAACCGAGCGAAACGCGCGTGCGCTCGCGGTCGAACTTCAGCACCTTGACGTCGATCTCTTGACCGATCTGCACCACTTCGCTGGGATGCTTGACACGCTTCCACGCCATGTCGGTGATGTGCAACAAGCCGTCGATGCCGCCCAAATCAATGAAGGCGCCGTAATCGGTGAGGTTCTTGACCACACCCTTGACGACCTGACCTTCCTGCAATTTGTCGATCAGCGTCTGCCGCTCTTCGCTGGACTCGGCTTCGACCACCGCGCGGCGTGAGACCACCACGTTGTTGCGCTTGCGGTCGATCTTGATGACCTTGAACTCCAACTCTTTGCCTTCCAGATACGACGAATCGCGCACCGGGCGCACATCGACCAGCGAGCCGGGCAGGAACGCGCGAATTTCCGCGATGTCGACCGTGAAGCCGCCCTTGACCTTGCCGCTGATGATCCCCTTGACTGTTTCCTTGCCTTCGAAGGCTTTTTCCAACGTGATCCACGACTGCGCGCGCACTGCTTTTTCGCGCGACAACACCGTTGATCCGAATCCGTCTTCCACCGTATCCAGCGCCACTTCCACGCTGTCGCCGACCTTGATATCGGTAATGCCACGCTCATTGAAAAACTGTTGAATGGGGATCACGCCTTCGGACTTGAGTCCGGCATTGACCACCACGGAGTCCGTACCTACATGCACCACAACACCAGTTAAAATTGCACCGGGGCGCAATTTGGTTTTAAGCAGACTCGCTTCGAACATGTCTTTGAAACTTTCGATCATCACAAAATTACCTGTGCCGTTTGGTTAGTTAAACAACATTTCGATCACCGCACTCGATCCACTTCAATTTCCGGTTAACGGTACCCGGAACGCAGATCAACAACGCACCATCAAACGTTCGCGGCATAATGTCAAAACCTGCTCCACAACTTGTTCGATGGAGAGCGTCGACGTATCGACGATCACAGCATCGGTGGCCGGTTTCAACGCAGCCGCATTACGTTGACTGTCACGCGCGTCGCGCGCGGCGATCTCCTCTAAAAGGGCTGCAAAATTAACACCGATCCCCTTTTCCTTCAACTGTTTAAAGCGCCGTCGTGCGCGTTCTTCCGCGTCCGCCGTCAGAAAGATTTTCAATGGCGCATCAGCGAAAACCACGGTGCCCATATCACGTCCGTCAGCCACTAAACCTGGGAGTTCGCGAAACGCGTGCTGTCGATCCAGCAAGGCGGCACGTACGCCCGGTAACACCGCCACCTGCGACGCGCCCGCCCCGCATTCTTCGGTGCGAATCGCGTCGGTCACGTCTTCGCCTTCCAGCAACACGCGAGCCTCGTTACCGCTGATATCACTGGAAAATTGCACGTCCAGGTGGCCGGCCAACGGCACCAAGGCCGGTTCGTTATCCCAGCGCAGACCATGACGTTGCGCAGCTAACGCAACCAGCCGGTACAACGCACCGCTATCGAGCATGTGCCAGCCCAAGCGCTGGGCCACGATGCGACACACCGTGCCTTTACCAACCCCGCCGGGGCCATCGACCGTGATCACCGGCGTTGTGCTCATCGAGCGATGTCCCGTGTCGTTACAGATAAACCCGCGCCGCGTGCCAACGGTACGAAGGCGGGAAACGAAGTCGTCACATTGGCGCAATCGTGGATAACAATCGGCGCTGAACTACGCAACGCGGCCATCGAAAACGCCATTGCGATGCGGTGGTCGCCGTAACTATTCACAACGCCCCCGCTAAGCTGGCCGCCCCGAATGATCATGCCGTCGGCGGTCGGCTTGGCATCAATGCCGAGTTTCAACATGCCTTCCGCCATCGATTGAATCCGGTCGCTCTCCTTTACGCGCAGCTCTTCGGCACCGGTCAGTACCGTGGTGCCGTGCGCGCAGGCCGCAGCGATGAACAACACCGGAAACTCGTCGATGGCCAACGGCACCTGATCCGGCGGGATTGCGATGCCCCGCAACGGCGCAGCACGCACGCGAATATCCGCCACCGGCTCGCCGCCGACCACCTGCTCATTTTGCAACGTGATGTTTGCGCCCATCGCGCGCAGGATGTTGATCACGCCGATGCGTGTCGGATTGATGCCGACATGCTCCAGCGTCAAGTCCGAACCGGCCGCGATGCTGGCGCCGACCATGAAAAACGCCGCCGACGAAATATCCGCCGGCACATCGATCTTGCCACCGCGCAACACCCCGCCGCCTTCAATACACACAGTGTTGTCATGCCGCTCCACCGTATAACCGAAGCCCTGCAACATGCGTTCGGTATGGTCGCGCGTCGGCGCAGGCTCGGTGACGCAGGTCTTGCCATTGGCGTACAAGCCAGCGAGCAACAAGCTTGACTTCACCTGCGCGCTCGCCATCGGCATGGTGTAGTTCATGCCGCGCAATTGCCGCCCGCCTTTGATATGCATGGGCGGCGTGCCAGCCGTAGTGGTTGTCAAGTCCGCGCCCATCAAACGCAGCGGCTGCGTGACGCGCTTCATCGGACGTTTGGACAACGATGCGTCGCCGGTCATGTCAACATCGAACGCTTGGCCCGACAGCAACCCAGACAGCAACCGCATCGACGTGCCGGAATTGCCTAAATACAGCGGTTGCGACGGCGCTTTCAAGCCACGCAGTCCAACGCCATGCACCACCACACGTCCCTGCTCCGGCCCGTCGATGCGCACGCCCATGGCGCGAAACGCTGCCATCGTGCACAGACAATCTTCGGCTTCCAGAAAGCCGCTCACTTCGGTCACGCCTTCGGCGAGCGCCCCCAACATGATCGACCGGTGCGAGATGGATTTATCACCCGGCACACGGGCACGGCCGGTGAGCTTGCCGCCGGGTTGTACCGTGTACACCACGTCTTTTGCTGTTGTCATTTTATCGTTCCAAAAAACTCAACTCAAAGAGTTTATTAATTGCAAAGAAGTTACCCCTTCCCCTTGCAAGGGGGAAGGCTGGGATGGAGGTGTTAATACAAACCTGCAGATTCACTCACCCCCATCCTGACCTTCCCCCTTGCAGGGGGAAGGAACACCTAGTTCAGTGCTTACTTGAGTAGTTTGCGTGTACTCATCGCGCGCCTGCTTGGCTTGCGCGAACACTGACCATAAATAGCTACCGTCACTGTGTTGCAGCGCCGCTGCAATCTGCTGCAACTCGCCACTATAGCGGCGCAGCATTGTAAGGAGTGCGTTGCGATTCGCCAAACAGATGTCATGCCACATTTGCGGATCACTGGAGGCGATGCGCGTGAAGTCGCGAAACCCACCGGCGGCATATTTAAAAATCTCATCCTTGTCTTGCATTCCGGCGAGTGTATGCACCAGGGTGTACGCCAGCACATGCGGCAGGTGGCTACTCGCAGCCAGAATTTCATCATGATGCTGCGGGTCCATTTCGCTGACTTGCGCGCCCGCCTGCTCCCACATCCAGGTCACGCGTGACACCGCCCAAGCATGGGTGGTCGACGCTGGCGTCAGAATCACTTTGCGCTGGCGAAACAACTCCGCGAACGACGCTTCCACACCACTGCGCTCGGTGCCTGCGATTGGATGGCCGGGCACAAACGTCGGCGGCAAGTTGCCAAATGCTATTTGAGCGGCGCGCACCACATCGCCCTTGGTACTGCCCACATCAGTAACGATTGTGTTCGGCGATAGCTGTGATGCCATCCCTTTCAACACTTGCGCCATCGCACCCACCGGCACTGCAACCACGACAACATCCGCGCCCTGTACCGCGCGCGCGATGTCGGTTTCGGCGCGATCGATCACACCCAAAGCGAGAGCTTTCTGCAGTTGTTGCGAATCACGCCCGCAACCGACGACTTCATTGCAGGCGCCGGCAGCGCGCAGCGCCCGTGCCAGCGACCCGCCAATCAGCCCGACGCCGATAACACACAGACGCTGAATCGGTGCGTCAGTCATGCCTTGTAACCTTGCACAGCGCTGCAATCACACGCGCGTTTTCTTCCGGCCTTCCGACCGTAATCCGCAAGTGTTGCGCCAAGCCCGCGACCGGACGCACGATCACACCCTCGCGCAGCAGGCCTTCGTAGACTTGCGCCGCGTTGGTTTTGACATCTACACACACGAAATTGGCCGCCGACGGAATGACTGTAAAGCCCCGCTGTGTCAGTCCCCGCGTCAATTGCGCAAGCCCTTTTTTGTTCACATCCTGCGTGTTCGACAAATGCGCGTGGTCGCCGAGCGCTGCCTGCGCAGCAACCAATGCAAGCGAATTCACATTGAACGGCGCGCGCACCCGGCTTAACAAGCTGGCCACTTCCGGATGCGAAACTGCGTATCCGGCGCGTATGCCCGCCAGACCATAGGCTTTGGAAAAAGTACGCGTGACAATCACATTCGGATATTTATCCAGCCACACCATGGCGTCGGCATAATCGTCAAGACCCAGTGCCTTACCGAACTCGAAATACGCTTCGTCCATGACGATCATCACGTGCGGAGGCACGTTATCAAAAAACTTTTCCAGCGCCGTGCGCGTCAACCAGGTGCCGGTGGGATTATTTGGATTCGCGATGAACACCAGTTTGGTATTGGCGTTGATCGCCGCACACATCGCGTCCAGGTCGTGACCAAAATTCTTTGCGGCCACCACTACCGAGGTTGCGCCGATGGCCTGCACGATAATGGGGTAGAGCAAAAAGCTGTACTGCGCGAACACCACTTCATGCTCCGGGGCAACGAACACGCGCGCTGCAAGTTCCAGCAAGTTGCTCGAACCATTGCCCAGCGTGATCTGCTCCGGCCGCACTCCGTGCTGCTTTGCCAGCAGGTTTTTCAGCGTGTAGGCGCCGTCGTCAGGATAGCGTTCAAGTTGCGTTAAATTGTCATGTATTGCTGCCAACGCTTTAGGACTGGCCCCCAGCGGGTTTTCGTTAGAGGCAAGTTTTATAGCGTTGGTAACGCCATATTGGCGTTCCAGCTCTTCCACCGGCTTGCCGGGCACATAGGGTTTCAGGGAACGCACGCCAGCAACGGCGAGATCGGAGAATGCAGGACGCGACATAAATAATCTACACGTAGGGACGCGATTCACCGCGCCATATCGCCACGGGCGCGATGAGTCGCGCCCCTACTGACCCGGTTTGAGGCAAACTCATCTCAAATCACCGCACGCGGATACGAACCGAGAACCCTCAACACCGCCGCCTGCTGTTGCAATTCCAGCAACGCGGTTTTCACCGGTTCGCTGTGCGCATGGCCTTCGATGTCGACGAAGAACACATAGTCCCACATACCGCGCCGTGACGGGCGCGACTCGATGCGCGTCATCGACACGCCGTGCCGGGCCAGCGGTTGCAGTAACTGAAACAGGCTGCCGGGTTTGTTCGCGGTCGATAGCAGCAAAGTCGTTTTGTCGTTGCCGCTGGCTAACACGCTGTTCCGCCCGACGACTAAAAAACGCGTGGTGTTATCGGGCTCGTCTTCGATGTTGCGAGCCAACATGTTCAAACCATAAATAGCTGCCGCCATTTCACCGGCAATCGCCGCAGCACCGGCTTCGCTCTTGGCACGGCGTGCGGCCTCGGCATTGCTGGCCACGTTGACTAATTCGATGCCGCTGGCATTTTCTTCGATCCATTCGCGGCATTGCGCCAGCGACTGGCTGTGCGAATAGATACGGCGAATGTCTTTGGCATCGCTCATCGCGCCCATCAAATTATGGTGGATGCGCAATTCCACTTCACCGCAAATGTGCAGCGGAGAATTCAGAAACATGTCGAGCGTGTGGTTGATGACGCCTTCGGTGGAATTCTCCACCGGCACCACGCCGTAATTGGCCGCGCCGGATTCCACTTCGCGGAACACTGCATCGATTGCCGGCATCGGCACGGTCGCGACCGAGTGGCCAAACTGCTTCAACGCCGCCGCCTGCGTGAAGGTGCCTTCCGGACCGAGAAACGCGATCTTGAGCGGTTGTTCGAGTGCGAGACAGGCGGACATGATTTCTCTAAACAACCGCGCCATTTCTTCGTTGGACAGCGGCCCGCTGTTGCGCCCGGCAATTTTCCGCAACACTTCGGCTTCGCGTTCCGGACGGTAGAAATCCGCACCGGCGCCTTTAATGTCTGCTACTTCTTGGGCGCATTTCGCACGCGCGGAAATCAATACCTGGATCTGTTCATCCAAGGCGTCGATGCGAGTGCGAATGACTTTTAGTTGGTCGTCTGCGGTCATGTCAAAACAACTTTATAACGCAGTAACGCGGAGGCGCCAGGAAATCATGCTGTATATTCCTGACCCCGCGTGTCTTTGCATTGAGATAATTTACAGCACGCGAACTGCCAGCACGCCCTTGATGTTCTGGATTTCCTTGGCGACGTGGGCCGAACACGCGGCATTGACGTCGATCAAGGTATACGCCAGTTCGCCGCGCGACTTGTTGAGCATGTCGATGATGTTGAGATTAGCCTTGGCCATCGCAGTCGAGATCTGACCCACCATGTTCGGCACATTGGCGTTGACGACTGCCACACGATGCCCTTCCGCACGCGGCATCACCACCTCGGGGAAATTCACCGAGTTATGCACGTTGCCGTTTTCCAGGTAGTCGCGCACTTGATCCGCAACCATCACCGCACAGTTATCCTCGGCTTCCGCCGTCGACGCACCCAGGTGCGGCAAGGTCACGACCCGTGGATGATTTTTGGTTTTCTGCGTGGGGAAGTCACACACATACGCGTACAGCTTGCCGGTATTGAGCGCTTCCAACACGGCAGCATCATCGACGATACCTTCGCGCGCGAAGTTCAACACCACCGCGCCTTTGCGCATCAGTTTCACGCGCGCGGGGTTGAGCAAATTGCGGGTCGCATCACTGAGCGGCACGTGAAACGAAATAAAGTCAACACGCGCCACTAAGTCATCAATGCTGCGCGCCTGCTCCACCGTCGACGACAGACGCCATGCGCCCTCGACGGTAATACCTGGATCGAAGCCAATCACACGCATGCCCATCGCAATCGCGGCGTTGGCGACTTCGCGGCCAATCGCACCCAAACCGATCACGCCCAAGGTGCGGCCGAGCAACTCGTAACCGGCGAAATCTTTTTTGCCCGCTTCCGTGAGTTTGTGCAGCGTCGCGTCGTCGCCTTCCAACTTGCGCGCGAAATCCCATGCCGGACCAAGATTGCGGCAAGAGATCAACATGCTGGCGATCACCAGCTCTTTCACCGCATTCGCATTCGCACCCGGAGCATTGAACACGGGAATG
>JACQEQ010000170.1 GCA_016200445.1 Gammaproteobacteria bacterium
CAGCGGGTGCATCGCTTCGTCCATGCGTAAGCCTTCGCGATACGGCCACGGCAACACCGAACGTTTTTGTCCGGGCATGCGCGCGGGATCATGCAAGGTCACGAACTCGACATATTTGGCTTTCGAGGTGGGCTGCACGCGTTTGATCACATCCGCGAGCGGAATACCAACCCACGGAATCACCATCGACCAGGCTTCGACGCAACGTAAGCGATAGATGCGCTCTCCCAGCGCATGCGGTTTGATGAAGTCTTCGAGTTGATACACTGCGGGCTTGGCGACCTCGCCTTCCACCGCAATGCTCCACGGCGTGGTGACGAAATTTTTTGCCATTTGCGCGGGCTCTTCTTTCTCGACGCCGAACTCGTAAAAATTATTGTACGAGGTAATGTCCTGCAATGAATTGGCGGGCTCATTTGTCGAGTAGCGGCTCTTCCCGATGTTGTTGAGCTTTGTCCCTGCCTGGGCTTCGGACATGCCAAACAGTGAGAAACCTGCAGCACCGAGTGCGACACCACCCGCAGTTTTTAAAAAATCCCGGCGTGCTTCATACACGCGCCGGCCGGTAATCTCAGAAGGCTGCACTTCACTTGTCTTGCGTACGCGTATTAGCATTGCCGGTCTCCTAATTACTCAACAGTAATTTACAATTGAAACACCGCTGAACCTTTCAGTGTGTCGCCAGTCACATTCGCGGTATGCAACGTTTTAAAAACCTATTTCGTATCCGATAATCACTTCGATCGTTTCTTTGTCGGATCATTCCACCAAACCTTTCAGCGAGATTTTTATGTTTATGATGAAACGTATCTCCGCCGCCGCACTATTGTGCGCTGCAACCACCTTCACCACCGCTGTGCTGGCGGCTGACGCCGCACCCGATTTCAAATTACCCTCGGCCAAAGGCATGGTGGAATTGAGCAAACTTAAAGGCAAGGTGGTGTACGTGGATTTCTGGGCGTCGTGGTGCACGCCCTGCCGGAAATCCTTCCCTTGGATGAACGAGATGCATAAGAAATTCAAAGAGCAGGGTCTGGAAGTCATCGCGATCAATCTGGATAAATCCCGCGAGCCGATCGACGAGTTTCTATCTAAAACCCCTGCGGATTTCACGATTGCCTACGACCCCAGCGGCGGCGCAGCCAGCAGTTATAAAGTATCCGGCATGCCCAGTACTTACCTGATTGATCGCAGCGGTCAACTGCAAGTTACCCACATCGGCTTCCGCGACAAAGACAAACAAGAAATGGAAAGCAAAATCAAGGAACTTCTCGCCAAGAAGTAACTCCTATTGGCTGCCGTCGTCGACGCAGCCGCTTAAAGGGAGTTGCTATGAAATTATTTCGACTGCTGGCCTTAGCGCCAGCATTTTTTTTAGGTGCATGCGCGCTGGAACCGCTGCAACCCTGGGATCGTGATCTGCTCGCACAAGATCAAATGCAGTTGGTGCCGCATCCAGTCAACGAATACATCGCCGAACACATTTATTTCAGTAAAGAAGCCGCCAGCGGCGGCGCAGGCGTAGGCGGCGGGGGCTGCGGATGCAACTAACCTCGCCACACCGTATACGCGAATCATTAACGGCCGCAACCTGCACCCTTTTGTCCATCGACGCCGCGCACGCGGGCTTCTTCGATTACGATTCCTTGTGGAATATCGATTCGGCCGTGTTGCTTTACTCCGAACAAAATCGCGTCGATGTCGTCGAGCCCGTGTTGCAGATTAAAAAAGAAATCGGCGAGGGCGAGTTCGTTACCGTCAAATTTGTCTACGACGCCATGTCGGGCGCCACACCCAACGGTGCAGCGCCTACCAGCACAACACAAACCTTCAGTTCACCTTCGGGCGAAAGCCGCTACACCACCGCCGCACGCCAATTGCCGCTGGTCTCGTTCACCGATGCGCGTGCCGCCGTCAGCGTGGACTGGGAATTACCGTTATCGCGCACACTGCGCAGCCAATATAACGTCAATTTTTCGCGCGAAACCGATTACAGCTCGATGGGCGCCAGCGGCTCGTTGTTGTGGGACGTGAACAGCAAACTCACGACGCTCACCGCCGGTGTAGCCGCGAACCTTGACCAAGTGAAACCCACCGGCGGCATGCCCACGGAATTGTCGCCGGTGATGATGACACCCGCTCCCACGAATCGGGTAACCACGCGTGAAATCGAAGACGGCGGCGAAGGCGGGGGTTCCGGCGGCGGCAGCAAAACCAAAAATGCCTACGACATATTAATGGGCGTGACCCAAGTGCTAACGCGCCGCACTCTGATGCAGCTGAACTATTCCTACGGTAAAAGCAGCGGCTATCTTACCGATCCTTACAAAATTGTTAGTGTTGTGAATTCCAGCGGCGTGACGCAAAGCTATTTGCACGAAAAGCGCCCCGATACCCGCACCCGCAACACGCTGTATTGGAAAACCGTCTACCACCTGCCGGAAGACGTAGTGCATGTGTCGTATCGTTACTATTGGGACGATTGGGACATCAAATCCAGCACCGTGGATTTGACCTATCGCCTGCAACTGGGCACACACTTTTATCTGGAACCGCATTACCGCTATTACACTCAGACCGCCGCGAACTTTTTCACCCAC
>JACQEQ010000171.1 GCA_016200445.1 Gammaproteobacteria bacterium
GCGGTCCAAACACAAATGGGATCGCCAGAAACACCATCACACCGGTGACAAACGGTGCGGCAATTTTCGACCAATATGCCACTTCGTATCGTTCCGCCTTCAGCCCATTCTCGTGCAGATAGTTCACGTAATTGCGCAAACCTGCCACTGACAAAGTGTCGGGCTTGACGATTACCACGCTTAATAAATCGGGGCTCAGACGCGTGCTCCATTCCTCCTCTGCGGCTTGGCTTGTATGCATCGCGTCCGCCTCAAACTGCTGGTGGGTCACACCCTGCAGTAACCAGTGATCATGAAGATAGACGGCTTGTTTAGCCTGAGTAATCTGCTTGAGTCGATTGGGTTCGGCAAAATCATAAATGTTTACACCTGCGAGTTTGCCGTCCGGCATGATCTCACGCACATTCACCACACTGGTTGCATCGCGCGCCCAGAGTCCATTTTTACCTTTGAAGCTAATATTTTCCGACATCGAAACTGCGCGCAGCACTTGAGCGCGGCTTTCGCTGCGCGGCGCGATCCATTCACCGATCACTGTTACGGTGATCACAAGCACCAAACCCACCTTCATTACCGACCACACAATGCGCGACAACGGGACACCAGCGGCACGAATCACAGTCAACTCATTGTGACGCGCCAGCAAACCTAAACCCGCCATGCTGCCGATCAACGCCGCAATTGGGAACATCTGGACCATCATGCGTGGCATGGTCAGTAACACGTACTGTCCGGCTTGCGCCAAACCGTAGCTGCCACGTCCAACCGCACCCATTTCATCCATGAATGCAAAAAAAGTGAACAAGGCCAGCAGCACAAACAACACGATGGCGGTATGCAACGCGATACTGGTAGCGATGTAACGGTCGAGAATGCGCATCAGCGTTGCACTCCGAGCAATCGCGTGCCGAGGTAGCGCCAGCCGTTTTGCTGGGCTGCTAATCCGGCAATTACAACGATCAGCAGAATATGCACCCACCATATGCCGAACGCAGGCGACACGTTGCCGCGCTGCAACCAGTTCTGCGCGACCCCCATCAGGTTGTTGTAAATGATGTAAATCAGAATTGCACCGAAGAGTCGTGCATAGCGCCCTTCGCGTGGCGAGGTGCGGCTCAGCAACACCGCGAGTAAGCCCAATAAAAAGGCCGAAATCGGCATCGAAATTCGCCACTGTAATTCTGCTTGATCGAGAACATCATCCGACTCGATTAGCGCACGGGTGGATAATGCATCGCGTTTACGTGCGTGCGGTTGCAGACTTTTCGGCTCCATGCGTACGGAGGCTTTGGCGTATTCATGAATACGAAAATGCGCCGTCCCCGGAATACCTTCATACCGGCGTCCCTCCAGCAACACTAAAAAACTATCGCCGCTTTGTTGATCGGTATATTGGTAACCGTGGTTCGCTGCAAATAAATCATCGCCGCTCGGTGTGCTGTTTTGCACGAACACGTGATTCATGAGTTTTTTGTCGGCGGATAAACTCTCGATATAAAACACACTATGGCCCATGCCTATCTCGCGAAATTGCCCGGCGCTGATGTTGGACAATTCCGACTGTGCTTCGGCTTGCTCGCGCAGTTGCATGCCCTGCTCCACCGCCCATGGCGATACAATCAGCGACAACCATGCCACCAAGGCCGCGACGACGAACGATAGCGCCGCGATCGGACGAAGTACCCGGCCCGTGCCCATTCCTGCGGCTGCCAACGCCGTCATTTCGTTGTCGCGGTACAAACGTCCGAACGCCAATAACACCGCAATAAAATATGCGAACGGCACTAACAATACGGAGGAGCTCAAAGTCAACGTCGTGAGCAAACGTAAAATGAGCTCGGCCGGTAATTCACCCGATGCGGCTTCCGCAAGATAACGCGCGAAATGCCGGCCCAGAAAAATCAGCAACAACACCGCCAGCACCGCCAGCAGCGTTTGCAGAACTTCTTTAATCAAGTAACGTTGAACGACCAAGGTGCGCGGCTTTTTATCGAACACAGAGTGTGAAATGGCTTGCTACACTAATACATTCTCAGACCCAACAAAATAAGTAAAATATTGCGCTGCACAAAATTCAGCGCAGCCCACGCGATCACACATCGAGGATGTAGCATGGAATTCACAATTAAAAGTGGTGAGGCTCATCGGCAACGCACCGCCTGCGTTGTTGTGGGCATACACGAAGCACGCCGTCTAAGTGAAGCAGCACAACATATCGATAGCGCCAGTAAGGGCTACATCACCGAGTTGCTGAAGCGCGGCGACATCAATGGCAAGGTAGGGCAAACGCTCCTGCTGCATAACATTCCGCAAACTCTCGCCGAACGTGTACTGCTGGTCGGTTGTGGTCGTGAGCGCGAATTACACGATGCGCAATTTCTAAAAATTGTCACGACCGCAACCAAAGCGCTCGCCGATATCTGCGTTACCGATGCGTTCTCGTATCTTGCCGAATTACACGTTACCGGGCGCGACTTGTCATGGCGCGTTCGCCAGCTGGTCGAAGCTACGCGCGATACGTTGTATCGCTTCGATCAATTAAAGAGCAAAAAAGATGTGCCACGCCGCGCATTACGTAAATTCACACTTGGCATTGCCGACCGCAAAGCCGCCGCCTCCGCACACGCTGCTATGCAGGCCGGTGTTGCCATTGCCAACGGCGTGGAGCTGGCAAAAAATTTGGGCAACCTGCCAGGCAATATCTGCACGCCCAGCTATCTGGCCGAGCAAGCGGTAGCACTGGGTAAAGAATTCAAGTCGATCAAAGTCACGGTGCTGGAAGAGCGCGACATGCAGAAACTCGGCATGGGCTCACTGCTGTCGGTGTCGCGCGGCAGCCGCGAAGACGCTAAGCTGATTTTGATGGAGTACAAAAACGCCCCCAAAACTGTCAAGCCCATCGCCTTGGTCGGCAAAGGTCTGACCTTCGACGCAGGCGGAATTTCCATCAAACCGGCTGCCGACATGGACCTGATGAAATACGACATGTGCGGCGGAGCTTCAGTGTTCGGCGCGTTACGCGCAGCGGCTGAATTGAAATTACCCTTGAATATTATCGGCGCGGTTCCGGCATCCGAAAACCTACCCGACGGCGCCGCCAACAAGCCCGGTGACATCGTCACCAGCATGTCGGGGCAGACCATCGAAATTTTAAACACCGATGCCGAAGGCCGCCTCATCCTCTGCGACACCCTCACCTACATCGAGCGTTATGAGCCCAGCGCCGTGATCGACATCGCCACCCTCACGGGTGCCTGTGTTGTCGCGCTCGGGCGCCATGCAAGCGGTCTGTTCGGTAATCACCACCCCTTGATTCACGACTTGCTCAATGCCGGCAAATACGCCTATGACCGCGCCTGGGAACTGCCGTTGTGGGACGACTATCAGGACCAGCTCAAATCCAATTTCGCCGACATGGCCAATGTCGGCGGTCGCGACGGCGGCGCCATCACCGCCGCGTGTTTTCTGGCGCGCTACACCAAGAAATTAAACTGGGCACACCTAGATATTGCCGGCACCGCATGGCGTACCGGCAGCGACAAAGGTGCCACGGGCCGACCCGTGCCGCTACTTACGCAATATTTGCTGGATCAATGTGCCAGTCAGGCACCCGCGTAATGGCTGTTGCCCCCCAAGTGGATTTTTATATTCTCGCGCAACCCGGGCAACGTGCGCTGTTTGCCTGCCGCCTGGCGGAAAAAATTTATTATCTAGGCAAGCGCGTTTATATCCATACTGCGAATGAACAACATGGGCAAAAGCTTGACAATTTATTGTGGACATTTCAAACCGGCAGTTTTGTACCGCA
>JACQEQ010000163.1 GCA_016200445.1 Gammaproteobacteria bacterium
GAATCTGACAACAACAGAGAGACTGCTACGTGGCGATGTGCGTGGAAAAACTGGATACGCTGGTGGGATCAATCCTCAGTTTCGATACGACACCCTACCCATTAGATCGCATGATCTTCGAACAGATCGGCGTATTTCTGAAATCCAAAGGGTTTGAGTACAGCGCCCCAGCAGAAATTCATCGCGTCATCACGCCGCACTCGCTGAACGAGCTTTACACCTTTCTCTACGCGTACATGGATACGGAAGCGTTTTTGAAGGTGTACCGCGCGTTCATTGAAACCGCCGTGCTCAAGTACTGCGGCGTTGGCCATTTGTATCAACGCAAACCCGGCATCCGCATCCACTTGCCGGGCGCCATGACCGTCAACTATCACACCGACGAGTGGTATGGCCATGGCGCCAGCGTGACAAATTTCTGGATGGCGCTCACGCCAGCTTTCGATACGAATACGCTGCACGTCGTCGGCGTGCAGGACTCGCTGCGGTTGGTGGATCAATTCACGCGCTCAAAGGCTGATTTGACAGAAATGAACCGCCAGTCCAAAGCGCATGCAAAACCGGTTGAAATTTGCTTTGGCGAAATTTTTGTTTTCAACGCGAAATGCGTACACGGCAGCGAGACCAACCTGACATCCAGCACGCGCATCTCAATCGACTTTCGCGTGCTTGCCGAGCATGAAGACCCCGGCAATAAAGACACGGAGGAATATTATTTAAAGCCGGGCCGCCCAACCGACGTCACACAAAAGCAGGCGATCCGTCCGCTGGAATATGTCGGCGCGGCGTATTTTTATCCGCGTTATGCATTCACACGCCACCTGCGCGCGCACTATCAACGCGCGATCTGCAAAGAGTTCGCGCGCAAAATGAAAATGAAAATCGTGGCGGAGGAAACCGAAGTCCACACGATGGTGCACCATCCCAACTTGCTGCATCTCGCCAGTGGAAAATCCGTGTCACCGATCAATTCGGTGTCCATCTTTTCCGTCGCCTGCCTGCCACTCGACGCGCAAGACCGCAAACGCATCTACACCGCCGCACGCGACCCCGGCACCACGCTGTTTTTCGCTAACGAACAATTGGACATCAAGCTGTCGGGTGCCAAGAAATTTTTAGCCGGCGACGGCATTCGCCTTAGCGTCAACGTCTGGCATAGCCGGCGTTGCGCGGTTTCATCGCGCAGCGTTCGTGTTGATAGATGCGATACTAATTCAGTAATGTGCCAGAGCGCTAAATGACAATGACCAGGCTATGCCCGGAGACCTAGAAGGCGTTGGAAATCACTTTCCCCGATAATGCGGATTTGTTGCCCCTTCTTCATGAGGTCTTCTGCCTTCCGGTGCTTTGAACTCTTCTCGTGACCGGCAAGACGGTAAATGTCTTGATCGCCGACCACGAGAACGGTGGTGTGTTTTGTAACGCCAGTTTCTACTTCGCAGCCCGCTGCTGAGGCGGCATCCGCTGCCTCCCTTCGTGGCATCGATAGCGCTCCCGTGAAAACCAACATTTCGCCGAAGAGTGGGCCATCGACATTAGCAGCTCTTGCAATTGACACTGAGTCCAGCATGGAAATTGGCTGCTCTGATCGTTCCAGCCACTGTTCCACACTCAGACCTGTAGCTTCCACGGCATGAAGCAGTATCTCGCCAGCCGCGCGGGCATCTTCCTTAGCATCGTGATGTTGAAACTTGATGCCGAAGTGCTTCGTGACGTTGGCAAGGCCATAGCCTTTTTGTGAGAACTCCGGCCAAGCACGCCTTACTACTCTCGCCGTATCTAGCCATCGGCACTCATGCGGCTGGAGCCCGTTCTTACTACATGCACGAGCCAATGCTGTGCGATCAAAGGCCGTATGGCTTGCCACTATCCTGTTCCTTAGCCACAGTGAAAGTTGCTCATGAACGGCAGACCACTTTGGCGCTTGGCGAACCATGTGCTCCTCAATGCCATGTACGGCAATGTTCATTTCGTCGAAGTAGTCTTCAGGATTAACCAAGGTTTCCCACGACCCGAAAAACTTCCCATCTCTGAACTCAGCGAGCCCCACTTGGCAAATGCTAGCGAAGTCTGGATTGGCTGTTTCAACATCAATCACAACAAAACTCATAGACGGCTCCATGGATGCCTAACGCTAACCGTCAGGCGCGCGCTTTTCTCGCGTCGCCTGTGGGGCATTGACAGCTGTGCCTTTCGAGTTAAATCTCTCTCGGTTTCTCTTGTTCTGCTTTCGAAGTCTATAGTCGCTGAAGCGCGTTAGTATTGGGCCAACCACCCTGTACATGAACCAATTGCAGCGCTTGGCCTCGATCGTCTTTCGTGACTCGCTTTCATACGCTTCGGCGAACCAACTGCCCATGTCGTGAACAGTAATCTCCACGCAGCCGAGTAGGCCCTTTCCGAGTTGGTCATACAGATGACCCTCAAGAGCCTCCTTGCTGTCCAAGCATTCTTTCGTGAGGCGAAATTTCCTGAATTTCTGAGTCTCGTAGTCTCGCGGGTAAATGGCTACCACCTCTTCATTGACGTCGGCCATCTTGAATTCGACAATATATTTTGCATTGATACCATACGACTTTCCTTTGTATGTGGCTCTGCGCGGATGAATGACCGCAGTAAGGTGGTTTTTGAAGAAGTCATAGTGGGGATCCCAGCGTCTGATCCAGGAATTAACGACGTATTTTCCATCAGACGTGGATAGCACGATTCGCTTATTGATCTTTTGATCTTCGAGCAGAGCATTGAGATCTATTCGATTCATATTGATGCTGTAGAGATCAATCGGGCCATACTCCTTTTGGTATGCCTCGAATGGGCGCAGTATTAAGGGTTCTTCGCCGAATTCTTCGATCTCAAGATAGTAGTTGTGCCCGATTCGGAGATGTATCTTAAAAATCACAATGGCCCTGTCTTTAAGATTTTCCAGTGTGACACTCGACACATACTGGTCCTCACAGGTGACGCTCGAGCACATTCCAAAAGAGGCTCGTACATTTGCACCGGACTTCAGCAAGTACGTTCTGACCGTATAGACGACCGCGATGACCGACACGGCCATGGCGGTCACAGAGGTCAGGAGTGATATCAGCGTCTCTGGTGTCATGCGCGCAATCTATTGGGAAGATGAGCAGCTAACTAGTGATATACGGACCCGCCGGTCCGTATATGCAGGATTCATAAAAACTGATGTTTTTTAATTTTAATTTGAATTTTCCAGAGCTTACGGCTGAGACGACCTTTTGACAACGGGAGCAAGTGCGGACTCGCACTTTACGGCGCAGTTCTGCGAGCACGCGCCTAATTCTAGCGAGCGAAGTCGGATTCTCTGTGTCTGCTATTGAGTGCTAATTCGGAACGTTTTCTGGCGCGCGAACGTCCGCAGTGGGTCGGGAACGCGCGTTCACGTTGGC
>JACQEQ010000159.1 GCA_016200445.1 Gammaproteobacteria bacterium
GCGCTTGGCGTCGTACATCGCTACATCGGCGCTCTTCAGCAACTCGACTTCATTCTCGCCGTGATCCGGATACATGGCGATGCCGACACTGGCCCCGATAATGATCGAGGCACCGTCCACCATGATCGCAGGTTCCATGACGTGACCTATTTTATTGGCCACATGCATACAGGCTTCTTTATTAACATTATGCAAAATCACCGCGAACTCATCCCCGCCCATCCGCGCCACGGTGTCGCTGTCGCGCAGGACTTCGCGCAAACGCTTGCCGACTTCGCTCAGCACCTGGTCACCCACATGGTGTCCGCGTACATCGTTTACTTCCTTGAAGCGATCCAGATCGAGCACCAGCACGCCGAATTTCTGATTGTCGCGCGCGGCGCAGTTGGCGCTGTATTGCAAGCGATCACTAAACAGTGCGCGGTTCGGTAAGTCGGTCAGCGCATCGTGCATCGAGACATATTCAAGCTCGAGATTTTTTTTCTTCACTTCTTCCAGCAGACCTTCCAATTGAATCGTGCGGTCTTTGACATCGCGCTCCAGCCGCGCCACGTAACTGCGCGCTTCTTCTCCAAGGCACCATTTTTTTGTCAAGGTCAACGCCATCTGCTTCACGGACGTCGAATCGAAGGGCTTGGTCAGAAACAGTAACCGGTCGGTGCTGCCCAGCTTGGCGACAATATCTTCCCAGCTGTAATCCGAGAACGCCGTGCAAATCACCATCTCGGTATAGGGAAACTCGATCCAGATGCGCGCGATGGTCTGAATGCCGTCCCAGCCCGGCGGCATGCGCACATCCATGAACGCCATCGCATACGGCCGTCCCTCGGCGTGCGCTGCACGTACTTTTTCCAGCGCTTCTTCGCCTTGGCAGGCAGAGTCGACTTCATATTTTATATGGTCGTTGGGCGCCGGAATCGGGCTGTCGGCGCTGCCGAACAAACCAAGCTCGAGATCATCCAGATCACCATTGTCAACACCCGCTGCCGAGCACAACACCTTGCGAAAATCCTCGTGGATGTCGCGGTTGTCGTCGACCAGCAGAATTCGTTTGTTCTCAATCATGATCAATATCCGACCTGTTAAGCCGCCGATAAGCGCGCGGCATCCGCTGTTGGCGTAACCGCAACTTTCGCCTGACCGGAAGGCACCAACAGTGTGAAAGTGGCGCCGTAACCCAGCCCCGCGCTGTGCACGCTCAAGCTGCCACCCATTTCCGTCATCGCCAGTGCGCTGGTATGCAGCCCAAACCCATGACCATTTTCCTTGGTGGTAAACCCATGGTTAAAAATACGTTGCAGATTTTCCGCTGCGATTCCACAACCGTTGTCGGTAATCTTGATGAATACATCGCCCGGCCCGGCTCGGCCGGTTTCAAGCACGATCTCCTGAATCCGATTGAACTTGTCATTTTCCAGTGTCGCTTCCTTGGCATTTTTGATCAGGTTGGTCAACACCTGTAAGAATTTGGATTTATGCACGGCGCAGCGCGGTATAGCCTTAAAGTCTTTGCGTACCGTCACGCCTAATTTTCGCAACGAAGCTTCTTGCACCCGCAAGGCATCCTCGATCACCGGTACTACATCGAGTTGTTCGGTATACGCATCGGCGCGCGCATAAGCCTGCTGCGTGGCAATCACATCTTTGATCATCGCCAGCTTTTCATTCAGCTTGAGGGCTTCGCCATTAATCGACTTGGTTTCTTCGCTGAGCGCCGCACCGATTTTTTCGTAATATTGCGGCAGCATTTTTCCTTTGCCGTTGGTGGTAAAGAAATTGCCCAGGTCGTGCGCATTGCTGCGCAGCAGTTCGTTCGCCTTGTTGAGACCGGCAACTTTGCTGTTTTTCGCTACGCGTGCGATTTCTTCGCCCGAGAGCATCACGCTGTTGAGAATATTGCCGACGTTGTGCAAAACCCCGATCGCAATCTCGGCCATGCCGGATTTATGCGCGGCATCGACCAGTTGCTGTTGCGCGGCGGCCAAGCGTGCTTCGGTTTCTTTACGGCGCGTGATGTCGCGCAATATACACACGCGCAAATTCTCGTCGCCCAGTTGCATCGCGGTCACCATCAACTCCATCGGAAATTCACGTCCGTTGAAGGCCCGTCCCTGATATTCTCCTGGCGTGATGCTGCTGGAAATCTGGAACACGGCGTTTTTCGATTCGTCGTAACTATCCAATCTCGACAGTTCTTCGGTATGCGCGTCTGCCAGCAGCAACGCACTGTGAATACCCTCCGACTCTCTGCTTCGCACCGCAAAAATTCGCTCGGCAGCCGGGTTCATGGAAATCACATAACCCTGTGGGTTCAAGGTAATGATGCCCTCGCCCATGCTTTCGAATATGGCGCGCATGCGTGTTTCGCTGCGTTCCAATTGCACGGTGCGCTGCGCAACGCGCTCTTCCAGGGATTTATTTAAATCATGCAGGGAATGCAACGCCTGGTCTTTTTCGCCCAGCGTAAGGGCGAGACGTTGCATCATGTCGTTAAACGCGGTGGACAAGTGCCCGAGCTCGTCACCTGAATACAGCTCGACCGGCGTTGCAAGATCGCCACCGGCAACGCGCTGCGAACCCAGCGCTAACGCGCGAATCGGCCGCAACGCATGATGCCGGAACACAAGATAGAGACACCCGCTCAGAAATACGATGATCAACCCGTTGAGCACGCTCTGCTGCCAAGCCGCAGCGCGCGCTTCTGCTTCTAAGCGTTGTTTGCTCAAACCCACGACCACGTGCGCAAGCGTCTTCTCATTGCGCAAAATTGGAAAATCCAAATGAATAACATCATCAATCTGTTGCAGCGCAGTAAGCACTTTTTTGAAATTGCCACCTTTTAGATCAGTGGTGCCGACGCGTTGCATCGCGGTTTAAGACTCGAAATCAAAAGCAAGAATCGCTTCCGGACTGATCAGTGCGACAAAACGGCCTAAGATCGTGCCCTCTTCTTTCAAGTGCGCCTGCAGTTTTTCATCTTGCGCGTTGACGCGGTAAACCGTCATCGCTCCCAAGGTGAGGAACAATATCGTGCTCACCAGCAATACAAATTTGATACCCAAACCCAACGACCTTGACAATACCCGCCCCGCCGGTTGCGGTTGCGCAGGCTCCAGGCCCGATGCCGGTGGTATTTCGTGCATGCATGACGACTCTGATTGGGTGCAAATCTAAACAAACCATGTGGTTTGCGCCGGGTGGTTGACAGGCTATCGGCCGGCGAATACCCAGGCTTTAAATCAAAGTTTGTTGTCGCCGCGTCGATAGTCTAAGAAACGCGTTTGTCTGCTAATATCAATATGGGCCGCTATCAAAAATAATCGGGAGAATGCAGCGATGTCGCATCGAAGTAATTTTATTAAATGCTGTTCTGCTGCTGCCGTTCCGGTTCTCATGAGCTTATCCGTGCTGACGCAGGCTACCGCTGCCGATGAACCCTTGGTATTAGGTATTTTCCCGCGTGTCGCCGCCACGGTCGTGCACGATTCCTTTGATCCGCTGGCTAAATATCTGTCGGCCGAATTACACCGTGATGTCAAGATCGAAACCACCAAAGATCAAAACACCTTTTCCGAAACAGTTGCCGCCAAGCGTTACGATATCGTGCATTTCAACCAGCTGAACTATGTCGAGAGTCATCAATCAGCAGGTTACGACGTAGTCGCAATTAACGAAGAATTCGGTAAAGGCACGGTGGCGGGGGCACTGGTAGTACGCAAAGATTCCGGTATCAAAAATATCTCCGACCTGCGCGGCAAAACCATTGTATTTGGCGGCGGCCCCAAAGCGATGGTGGCCTACATCGCCAACGTTGTACTGTTGCAAAAAGCCGGGCTCAAAAGGGGCGATTACAAAGAGGAATTTGCCAAGAGCCCGGTCAACGCAATGACGGCGGTGTTTCATAAACAGGCCATCGCCGGCGGCGCCGGCGACATCGGCTTAAAA
>JACQEQ010000160.1 GCA_016200445.1 Gammaproteobacteria bacterium
ATGCGTGCTTGTAATTCCAACTCGGTTTTCAGCCCGATGATCAGGTCGGACTTCGACCAGACGACACTGGCCACATCAGCAACCTTGCGTCCGCCCAGCACAATGTCTTTGTCGCCCACGATCAGTATCAACGTTTCCTTAGGCTTATTTTCCGCCACCGACTCCGGGAGCTTGATCGACTTGGCATTGGGTAGCGATGTATCGGACGAAACGTTGACCAATAGGAAAAACACCAGCAGCGTAAAAATATCCATCAGCGCCACGATGTTTAATTCAACATGATGTCGATTGCGCTTGTGGTGGCGTTCCATGCGCTGTACGCGCCGCGAAGTTTTCATAAATTCGTTCCTCTACTCTGCCGCCGGCGCATCGCCGATGGAAATTTCGGGGAATAATTCCGCACGCTCGACGGTCGCTCCGGTCACCTGCTCGTAAGAGCGCACGGCGTCCATGGTCTGGACCAGAAATTCATAGGAAATGTCGGGCTCGACCAGAATTGCGGCGTTCTTTTTTTCAGGGAAGCGGAGCTTGACTTGCGCAAGAATCTTGGATAACTGACGGAAGTCATAACCTTTAGCGGCTTTGGGCAATTGTTTAATCAGCCCGCCCACCGTGTCGCCGATATCGATGCCGCCGCGCCGTAGCGTGATCACCAACTGCATGTCGGCTTTGGCATCCAGCGGCAAATTGGCAGGGCCGGACGACGGTATGTTCAGCTCCAAAATATTGGTGCGCGAAAACACGGCCGTGACTAACAGGAACGGAATCAAAATCACCATGATGTTCAAAAACGCGATGATGTTGAGTTCCGACGCCTTTTTATATTTGTCGTGACGACGACGGCGCGACATCAGTGACTACCGCCCACCGTTGCGCGCTCCATGATCATGTTGATGAATTTTACCGAGGCCATTTCCAAGCTGTCGACCAGCTCCGTCGTTTTGGTTTGTAGAATGGTGTAGGCCAGCAGCAACGGGATTGCGGTGGTCAACCCGAACGCGGTGGCATTCATGGCGATGGAGATACTGGCGGACAGTAGTTCGGCTTTTTCCGAGGGATTGGCCTGAGCCACGGCGGTGAACGCTTGAATCAAGCCGCTGACGGTACCTAGCAAACCAAGCAAGGTAGCGATATTGGCAAACATCGACAGGTAGTGAGTGCGCTTTTCCAAACGCGGCGTGATTTCCATCAATCCTTCTTCCATCGCGGTTTCGATGTCTTCGCGGCGGCGCGCACCCTTGATGCGCGACAAGCCATACATCAGTACTTTGCTGATGTCGGATTTGGAGCGATTGCTCAGAGTCATGGCTTGCTGATAGTCGCCGTTCTTGACTAATGGCATAAGCTGATCCCACATCTTGGTATTGTTGCGCTTAGACAGACTCAGCAACACATAACGTTCAATCGCAATGCCGATACCGATCGCGAGAATCAACATGATCGGGTACATCACTAACCCGCCTTCTTGGAAAAACTTGATCGACCAGGGCAAAAAATCCATAACACCTCCTCAAAAGATTCTATCGAATTCGCGCGAATTATTTTTTCTTGACGGTCGCGTCAACAGCCGCGTCTTTCTGCAATTGATCGTAAAACATCACCTGACGCCGAAAGATATCGCGATCCAACGGCGCCAATTCTTCGTTGAATATATCGTCCGCCGGTTGAATAGATACATCACCCATATCGGCTTTTTTCCACGGCACGATATACAACACTTTGGGCAGCTCGCTTGCACCACGGATGGTAGTGCCTTCCATTTCCACCGGTGCATCGGCCGCAATTGCGGTTTGCATTAGCATGCTCAGACTCACTGCTGCGATACGCAAGATGCTCATGGCCTCACTCCTCTCTAGCAATAGCAAATTTTTTGCGTCACTTACCGCTCTCGATGCGGCGTTTTAAATCAACAATCCACTTGGCCACATCTTTGTCTTCTTGCGGTAACAGCTTTTGATAACGGAGATAACTCTCCATCGCTTTAGGTAAATCGCGCAAATAAAGATCGTAAAGAATGCCCAAGTTCAACTGTGCGTTTGCATAGTTGGCATTGATATTCAGTGCTTGCAGATACATAACCTTAGACTCTGCAAACAGGCCGTTGATGCGATTCACAAGCCCAAGGTAGTTATAAGCTACTATATTATTGGGGTCGTCACTGACCACGCGTTTCAATTCTTCTTCAGCGCGCGGATAACGTCCCAATCGAAACAACACAATGCCCAGATTGGTGCGGGCCTCGACAAATTCGGGATGCGCCTTAACCACCGCAGTCAATAACGCTTCGGCATTCGCGTCTTGCTTGTTTTGCATGGCCGCGAGCGCGGCTTGGTAGCCCTTCTGCGATTGCGCATCCAGTTGCGCACCCGCTGACGACGGTACAGATGGCTTTGGCGCTGCGGGCGCGGATACAGGCGCCGGCGTCGGTGTAACCGGCGGCTTATTGGATGGCGCAGTTACAGCTGGAGCAGGCTTGCGCGCATCCGGAAGCGTGCTCGTGGATCCGCAGCCATTGAGCACGCTCACCGACACCACTACACCAACCATCCTTAATCCACTACGGAGTGACATTCGCAATCGTTTCAACTCGCTCGGTTTTGGCATAGCGGACCGGCAACAGCTTTGTTAGCACGCCGAAGCTGTTGCGCACCCATTGATCGTACAGGCCGTCGCTAACCCGCTTCACGTTGGTCTCGTGTATTTCAATGGCCTTTTCCTCAAACGGAAATGCTTGCTCTTCGAGCAACATACCATATTGTTCCAGCTCTTCGGGCGACAGGCCCGGCGGCCGTTGTGATTCAATTAATTGTTTGGCCAGATCACGGTAAATTTCACCAATCTGAAATGTTGAAGCGGTGGTTACTTCGGCAACACCGTAATCCGCAGCGTTTTTATATGCACTCAACGCGACCTGCATTTTATCCTTTTTCTTTTTCAGATTCGCTTTAAGCGGTTCTACCAAACGCACGTCGCGATAAGCATCGTAGGTCGGCTGTGCGAGCTCGTAACTCGCCTTGGCGGCTAGTACGCGGGTTTGATCGGTACGTGCAGCTCCCGCAGTCTGGTCGGTCTTGACTATTTCGCGCAGCCAATATTGGCGATCCTCTTTCTGCTCTGATTTACCGTAATAATCCGCCAGTTTCTGGCGCGCTTCGACGCCTGGGTTAATCGGGTTCGGGAACTGAGCAATATAACGTTTCGTTGTAGTGAGCCATTTATCGGTTTTACCGGCCTTCTCGTAAAGCCCGGCAATTTGTAACACACCCTGGCGCTTGAATTCCGGATCGGTTTTGTATTCCAGCAGGCGCGTCAGCTCGTCTGCCGCCTTCTCGAATTTTTCCAGCTCAATGCTAGCCACCACAATATTTTGGGTCGCATCGGCCACCAACTCGTGATTAGGATGGCTGTTGCGAAAGATTTCGAATTCGGCGATGGCTGCCGCCCAGTTTTTAGCATTCAACTGACTCACTGCAATATCGTAACTTGCAGAGGTACTGATGGTTGATCCGGGAGCCACATCTTTTACACGGGCAAACTGCGCAATCGCAGCACGCAAGTCACCACCTTTACGCAGTAGTTCTCCTTGCTTGTAGATCGCGGCGGCCATCCCATTTACCAAGTCGTCGCGCTGCGGTGAAGACTGCGGCGCCAAACTTAATGCCACCTTATACGAAGCTTCGGCTTGCGAGTAATCGCCTTTTTCCAACGACGCGTGCGCAACGATCGTCCACGCCGTTAGACGCTGCTCTGCCGATGCAACCGGCTTCACTTCCAGAACCTGCCGTGCCACTTCCGCAGCCTGGTCGTATTTCTTGACCGCAAATAAATCCTCAGCGATTTTTGTCAACACGACCGGTGCGCGTGAATCGTTCGGGTAGACCTTTCCAAAACGCACTGCGCTGCCAATCGCACGGCTACGCATGGTGTCTTGGTCCTTACCCTGTAATTGTTTCTCGCGCTCGGCATAGGCCAGCAGCGCTGCATAAGCGGCTTCAGCGCCGCGCTCGAAATTACGGTATTGATACGCGGTGGTTTCGTATTCTTTAATCGCGTCTTCGTAACGTTTGGCTTCGAATAACACTTCAGCCAAGCGGAAGTTCATCAACGCCGTCTTCTCATCCTTTGGGAAGGACTTCACGTAGGCGCGATAAGCTTCAACTGCGTTGTCGTAGTCCTGGCTTTTCTTACTTTTCTGGGCAAGCGCATGGTAATGGCGCGCGATCTCCTCCATGTTCGCTTTCAAGTACGGAAATATGCGCCCCTGAGCCGCTTCATCGTATTTGCTCCAATACGGCCCATTCAAACCATACACATCAACAAAGCTTTTTTTGGTCTCGAGCAATGGTCCTGCGAAACCGCCACGCTGATACGCCTCCATGACCTTGACATAAAACAGCGGTGCGCGCGGATGCGCAGGGCTATTGCGCGCAAAAGTCAGGTAGGTATCCGCCGCATCACGGAACCGCTCTTGCTTTAAATAGAAACTGCCCAATTGTTCGTAGATCAGGTGTTCATAGGGCCGATGACCGTTTTTATCAAAATAGGCTTTAATCGAATTGGCGCCATCCAGATAACCCAGATTTAAATTGATGACGCGGAGGGTATCGCTTATTAATTCTTTCTCCCCGCGACTCACGTCGGAAATTGGCGCGGCATTTTTTTCTTTGCCTTTTACGGGCGCGCCGAAATAGTCGTTACTGTCGGTGGTTTCTTTTACGTCGACCAACTTGCGATCAAGCAAGTGAAAAAATGCGTTCAGCGAGGGGTCGTGTTTTTCGAGCTTGAATAAAGTCCAGCCTTGTTTATACAAGGCCTTCTCATAAAACAACGAAAACTCTCCCAACTCCAAAACCTTGGCATAGGCGCCTTCGGCCGATTTGAAATTGTTCAATAAAAAATGTAGTTCGCCGCGCCGGAAATGCAGTTCGCCCGCATAGGCAACATTCGGGTATTTAACCGCGATATCGTCGAGTGTCTTGGCCGCTTTACGTGGCTCGCCGGCATTTTCGTACGCCTTGGCAAGCTGATACATGATCTTGTCGTTATTGGCGGAATCTTTGGAGGTGGCGAGTAAATCTTCATAGATACGAATTGCGCTGCGGCTTTTTTGCTCACGCACCGCATCGGCATCTGGCGCACCCGCTTGCGCCTTGCCGCGATCGGCAGTGGCGGATTGTTCGGAATAAACATCGTCACTCTGTTCCAGCTCAAGATCGGCGAGACGCCGCTGTGCTTCGGAACGTAATGATTTGTTGGTATCGGTTTTTTCGAACTCTTTGTATATCCCCATCGCTTTTTCACGCGCATGATCGATGGCGGAATCTTTTTCAATTACGATTTGATTCGCTTTATCTTCCAACACCTTCAAGGTGTTGCCAGAATCTTTTTTCTGCACAGGAGTACACGCTGCTAACAACAGCACGGCCCCTGCCGCAATTCTGATTACTGCCGGTAAGTTCGCCATGTCGTACATAGATCGCTGTAGTTTGCCGTCGCCGTAAATAGGCAAGCGCGCGTGAGGTCGAGTATATAAAGCCATCAACAAGTTATGAAGCAGTAAAATCGTGATCAGACACGCATCGCCTTTACTACTCAATGTGCACGCCTTAGCTTAAGGCTAGTTAAAGCTTTAAGTACGTTTACCGTTAGACCCTACACTAAATACCGAAGCGTCGAAGCCGGCACAGTGCGTCTGTGGTTCTACTGCATGAATGTAAAATTTAAATTCGCGCTCTTATTCGCCACTGGCGGATTAATATTGGCATTGTTCGTTGAGTTCGGAATTGCACGCGTGCTGTCCAATGGTGAATATCACCGCGACGCAACTCTGCTGAGCCAGTATGCCAAAAAATTTTCAAGCGAGCTCCCCGCTTATTACACGCGACCCGAGTCTTTTGCGCAATTGCAGGCGGCGGTTGCGAATCTGGGCATAGCCCGTCTCATGGCCATCTTGCTGGATAAATCCGATCGTGTAATCGCAGCCGGACCAGCAAGCCTCACTCTTGAGCGCGCCAGCGCTCTCGTGCAGCAAATCGGCGTTAGTGCGTTAGGTGATAGTGAAGGACATGTCAATATCGACGACATCACCTATGTCTGGTCAACAACTCCCGTCGCTGGCACTTCATATTCGCTGGCATTAATTTATATGTCAGAACGTGGCCATTCTGAATTTCTGGAGTGGCCCGTTAATACTCTGCTTCTTGTATTACTGGGACTCATCACTGTTATCTGCGGCGCTGTTGGCGTTCAGTTGGGCACGCTCACTGAAAAAACTCGCAGCTTGAGTCATACGCTGCAAACCCAATCGCTGCACGACAACCTGACCGGGTTGCCCAATCGTAGCTTGTTCATTGACCGCGTTCGTCAACAAATTCAGCATGGGCGGCGTAGCGGACAAACTCTGGCCGTATGCCACGTCAACCTCGACCGTTTCAGTAACGTCAACGAATTATTGGGCACGGAACGCGGTGATCAAATGCTCCGTCTCGTAGGTCAGCGTTTAAAAAAATCAGTGCGTGAATCGGACACTATTGCCCGCATTAATGCAGATCAGTTTTTATTGCTGCTGAACAACGTTGATGAAAATCAGGTACTGCAAGTTGCGCAAAAAATCATGATGGGCTTGCAGGAGAATTTCGATATCGGCGAACACAATCTATTCGTACGCGGCAATCTCGGGATAGCGCTATATCCACAACATGGCGAAGACGAACAAGCCTTGATGCGACATGCAGAAACCGCCTTGCGTGTCGCAAAAAAAGCCAATACCGACGTCATTGTGTACAACAAAAAACATGACGAATACTCAATCAAGCATCTCGCACTGGTGAATGATATTCACACTGCGATTGGCCAAAACCAATTCGAATTGTTTTTTCAACCCAAAGTGCGCATAGCGGATGGGACGATACGCTCGGCCGAAGTTTTACTGCGCTGGAACCACCCGGATCAAGGGCAAATTCCACCCGGACAATTTATTCCGGTTGCCGAGCAAACGGGGCTCATCCAACCGCTAACGCAGTGGGTCATCAACAATACATTGGATTATTGCGCGCAACTTCGACTACTCGGTTTTGATCTCACGTTGTCGGTAAACATCTCGATGTACAATCTCATCGAAACTGATTTTGATCGCAAAATTCGCGAATTGCTCGCGTTGTGGTCGATACCACCCCAACGGCTGGAATTGGAAATCACTGAAAGCGCAATGATGTCTAATCCAGCGCGCAGTAAAGAGCTCCTGACACAACTGGATGCGTTCGGCTTGCAGCTATCGATTGACGATTTTGGAACCGGCTACTCATCACTGACTTATCTTAAACAGTTGCCCGTCGATGAATTAAAAATCGACAAGTCATTTGTCCTACAGATGCACCACGATGAGAACGATGCGGCAATCGTGCGTACTATTATCGGCCTGGCGCACGATCTCGGTTTGCAAGTTGTTGCGGAAGGTGTCGAGCTAAAGGAACACTTTGAACAACTTCGAAAGTTCGGCTGTGATGCGGCACAAGGGCATTTTATGTGTCGGCCGTTGCCGTTTAAAGACTTCGTCACTTGGCTGGAAAATAGTCAAGTACAACAACCAGCGGCATTGATATCGTAACTGCGACGGCTTATTTAACCAGTTTTAATTTGGCCTTGGCTGCGGCTGTAGCACCGGCGGGAGCAGCAGGCGGCGTGTTTTCATCTTCATCATCGTTAAACACCATACCCCGCCCATTTTCTTTAGCATAGATCGCCAACACTGCGCGCACCGGAATACTAATAAACCGTGCTTTTCCACCGAAGCGTCCGTTAAATTCAACCGTCTCGTTCCCGATTTGCAGATCCTTTACCGCCTGCGGACTAATATTGAAAATAATTTTTTCATTCACCACATGCTCTTGCGGCACTTGGGTATCGGGCACCTTGGTATTAACCAAAAGATAAGGCGAAAACTTATTCTCGATGATCCACTCGAACAAGGCTCGAATCAAATAAGGTCGACTTGAGGTCATGGACATAGCAGCGTAATTTTGACGTTGGTAACGGCGTAACTATTATCGACGGCGGGTTAACGCATCTCCTTTTCAGACTCTAACAAACTGCTACGCACGGTGTCGCGCACAAACACACGTTTCGCATAATCAGTGACCGCTTTTGCCGACGCTGGCAATTCGATCCCATACACCGGCAAACGCCACAGAATTGGAATAATCGCACAATCGACAATCGAAAATTCATCGGACAGAAAAAACGGTTTCTGCGCAAACAACGGTGTGGCTTGAATAAGCGCTTCACGTAATTGTTTGCGTGCTTGATCAGCGGTCGCAGTGTTGACTTTTACGATCTTATCGGCAAGTGGACACCAATCCCGTTCAATACGACGTACATTCAAACGACTGCGTGCACGCGAGACCGGATCGACGGGCATCAATGGCGGATGCGGAAAACGCTCGTCCAAATATTCCATGATGACTTGCGCGTCGTAGAGCACAAGATCACGATCAACCAGAGTCGGAATAGTGGCGTAGGGATTTAATTCGACCAAATCGTCAGGTAATTTTCCGGGTTCGACTTCGTAGAGATCCGCAGTAATTCCCTTTTCTGCGAGCACGATTCGAACACGATGACTATATACATCGGTCAAGCCGGTAAACAATGTCATTACAGACTTACGATTGGCAATGAGCGCCATGTACACGACTCCAAGGTCAGAAGAGGATCTGAATGAACTGCTGGGAGGGCTAATAAATTCAGGCGCCTATTCTGGCAGAGTTGGCCCCCAGATATCAAACTCACGCAAAATAATTAGATGGACACATGTCTTGACTGGGGAAAACCAGCACCCATCGAAAACATGTTCGTTACTCTCTACCAATTCAAGGATAAAAAAAAATCGGCCTGTTAGGCCGATTTTTTTACTAGAGACCCATATTATTAGGCACTGATTAATCCATAACGGCGTAGCGACCAGCGAATCGCAAAGAAGCAAATAACTGCTAACCCGGCGGTTACGACGATGTCAAAACCGGCCGTCATCGGCAAATGGTAGAACTGAGGTTCCACCGAGCCTGAAATCCAGGTGTAACGCTCAAGCCAGGTTCCCACCAGCACGCAGCTGGCCACAGCAACAATCAGCGGTGGATTATGCCGATTGGGTGTGTAGACCGCGAAAGTCAGGAACGGAACCAAGAACTTTAACGTGAAGAAGGTCCACCAGATGGGCGCTAAACCACCCGTCATCATATTACCGAAGCGTGTAATTTCTTCGGGCAAGCGGCCGTACCACATGATCAAATATTGCGTGAAGAAAAAATACGTCCACAAGATCGTGAAGCCTAGCATCAGCTGCGCGAGATAGTTAAATATCTTATTGTCGAACTGTTGCTTGAGCTTCCCAGTGCGATTGAGCACAAACAGAAAAATAACAAAAAATGACAAGAATGCGCCAAAGTTGCTGACGAAGTGATACACACCATAGCTTGGACTATGCCAGCCCGGCATCATGGTCATTTCGAAATCCCACGCCACCATAGTGCCGTACAATACGTAGGCAAACGGGATCAACAGCGCGATGTTGCGAAATTTACGCGCAACGACCGGCGACTTGTCGACACTGGTTGCATGCTGCAATTTAATAAAGAGTCCGTAGAGGCCAACCACAATCAGGAAGCCAATAATCTGCCGCGCAACCAAGAAACCATAGTTGTGCCATGCATTGAGATGATGCTCGGCCTCAGCAGCGCCATGGCCATGTGTCTGTGCTAACCATTGGAAGGTCACA
>JACQEQ010000157.1 GCA_016200445.1 Gammaproteobacteria bacterium
CCACGATGTCGACCGGGTCGCCGATGCCTTCGATGGCTTGAATGCGCTTCACTTCCTTGCGCGACAAGCCAGTAATGGTTGCGACACGGGAATTGGTTTGCTTGCGCCCCACCACATTGAATTCTTGCGCGGCCACATCGACGTAGACATGCTTCGCCACGTCGGTAAATGCCGCAACCGGAATACCATTGCGCAATAACACGCGGACTAAGGGCCGCAACAGTTTCGCTACAGCATTAAATAAGGCTTGTTGGCGCTTGTCGTGACTCATGATTTTATTGCCGGACTCGCTGCTTTAGGCGCTGTGATGATAGTTCGAACTCCCCGGCAGCCACAAGAAAAAATCGCTTAGATTGCTAACGAAGATTGCTGCCAGTCTCAGTTGGGACTATCATCCCAATAATACTAAAAATTGTTATCGAAGATTTGTTGGATAGCCCGCTGCGGCCCGCCAAAATTCAATTCCTGGCGTGACCATGTACGGCATTAAACACAAGTTTTAGGGAGTGGTAATTTACAGCGCCCGGATTAAAACCCGGGCGTTTTTTTCGAGGTAATACCCGCACTCTAACGGCGCATATAGCAATGCACCAACTGCGCTAGGAGCAACTTTTGCAGCGCTGAGCAATGGGGAATGGATATGTGTCTTGCGGTGTACGAGGTAGTCATCAAGCACGTCGTGTCGCGACTTTTCATTTTAGCTGGGCTCTTGGCCGTGACCACGAATATTGCGATGCCACTGCCGGCCAGTTCCAGCACCGAACTCAGCACTGGAAGCAACCCGGCATCTACCGCCACCGCTGTGGAAAAAACCACCGCGCGCAGCACGTTGACTCAGCCCGCAACACTGAGCGTTCTGCATATCGAAGACAACCCGGAAAATTTAACCCTGATGCGCCGCATGTTCGCATCCATGCAAAACCTTACTTTGCTCGACGCGCACACCGGAGAATTTGGCATTAAATTGGCGACGGCCAACCCGCCTGCCTTGATCTTGCTCGACATGACGCTGCCCGGTATCGACGGCCAGGAAGTATTACGCCGCTTGCGCAACCACCCCGTAACGCGCGACATCCCGGTAGTTGCTATTACTAACAATTCGAGAGCTCTTGGCGTTGAGCTGGGCCTGGCCGATTTCGACGATTATATTGTCAAGCCCGTAAACTATGATCGCTTGCAAGCAGTGCTTAACCGCCGCTTGGCCGATGGGATCAGAAGACCGCTGGATCCTGCGACGGTTGTTAAACAATAACTGCCGCCGTCAGGCGGGCATATCTTTCTGTACGTTGAATAACTCCAGCAGCGCATGGCCAAGCTCTTTAACAGTGTTAGGTTTGAGAATGAGGTGTTGAATGCCCAGATTACGCGCAGTGTCGGCGTCTTCGGGGCGGATGTAGCCGGTCGTGACAATCACAGGCAGCTCGGGACGGATTTTTCGAATCGCGCGCACCAGATCGAATCCCGACAGACCGGGCATCGCCAGATCGGTCACCAGCACGTCGAAATCGTGCGGGTGCGCACTGAATTTCGCGAGTGCTGCGGTTGCATCTGTTTCTCCGCTGATCTGGAAATTCAGGTGTTCCAAAATTTGCGTCAGCAAAAATACTAATGCTGATTCGTCGTCGACGAGCAAGACTCTTTCACGCATACCGCAACTTGCGGTAACCGCCGCAGGCATAACACTTCCGGAAATTATTTGTGTGGTAGCAGGAAAGTACAAACTGAATGTCGTACCTTGCTGAGGCCGGCTCTTAACAGTAATTGCGCCGCCGTGCCCCCGCATGATGCCATGCACCACAGACAGGCCCAGCCCGGTGCCTTCACCGACCCCCTTCGTGGTGTAGAACGGATCGAAGATTCGTTCCAGAGTTTCCGCGTCCATCCCAGTGCCGCTATCGGTGACAGTCACGCATTCGTAGCTCCCTTCGCGGAGATGCGGGGAAGTGCGCGCAAGCGCAGCGTCTACCATTACTGATGTGAGTTGAACGTCTAATGTCCCGCCGTATCCGCGCATGGCGTGGGCGGCATTCGTTCCCAAATTCATCAACACCTGATGCACTTGCGACGCATCGGCGATGATGTTTGAACTGGCAGGACTAAAAGAGGTGCGAATCTGGATAGTGGCAGGAATAGTCGAGCGTAATAGCTGTAATGCGTCCTCAATGACCGGTTGCAGCTGTAGCGGCTTGGTGTCGGTACCTTGCGGCCGGCTGAAAGCAAGAATCCGCTTCACCAGGTCTGTCGCACGTGCACTGGCTTTCTCAATTTCACCCAAATATTTATGTACCGGACCGCCACTCGGAATCTTGGTGCGCGCCAGCGTCGCGTTGCCGCTGATGGCCATCAACAGATTATTAAAATCGTGCGCGATGCCGCCTGCCAGTGTGCCCAAGGCTTGCAGCTTATGCGATTGACGCAACTGCGCTTCCAATTTGGAATGCTCTACTGCCGCTAATTTACGCGCGGTAATATCGCGTGAAATTGTCAATACCGACTCGATTTCACCATGCATATCGCGCTCGGCTACTGCAAGCCCCTCCCAATAATGCGTGCCACCTGGGCTTGGGTAGTCGAACTCAACGCGTTGATCTTCGCCGGTTTCAAACACACGCCGCAGCGTCGCCGTCCACAAATCGATTTGCGCTTGCGGGATGCCGATTTGAGTAAAGGTTTTGTCCAGAAATTTATCCGCAGGAATTCCGGTCGCCGCTTCAATGGCGCGGTTAACATAGACATAGTGCAGGCTGCGATCATAGCGTGCGATCACATCGGGGATGTTGTCGCCGAGCGTACGGTAGCGCGTCTCGCTGGTACGAATCGCATCGACAACATGTTGGTGCTCGATGACATGAATTGCAGTTTGCGTCGCAAGTTCAATCACTTCTTCGTGCGCCGGTTCAGGACACGAAGGCGTCCGGTAATACATCGCAAAGGTGCCCAACACACGTCCATTCGCATTGATGATGGGCGTAGACCAGCAGGCACGCAGACCAAAACGCGCAGCCAGTTCACGGTAGTTCACCCACAACGGGTCGGTCTGAATATCGCTGACTATCACGGCCGCGTGGCGATAGGCCGCCGTACCGCAGGAACCCACGCCGGAACCGATCTTGACACTATCCGTCGCCAGACAATATTCCGCCGGTAAACTCGGCGCCGCAACATGACGTAAATGCGTACCGCTGTCGTCGGCCAGCAAGATCGAAGTCAGCATGCCCGGCGTGCGCGATTCCACCACCCGCAGCAATTCGTTCAATGCGTCTGGCAACGGCGCGCCTGCAGCGACCCGTTGCAACACTCGATTCTGGCCCAATAACAACTGCTCGGCGCGCTTGCGTGCGGTAATGTCAAGCACCACGCCATCGATACGATTTGTTTGCCGTTGCGCGTCGAAATTACAATTCCCCCACGAGGCAACCCAACGTTCGCTGCCGTCCGGCAAAATGATGCGGTATTCGCAGCGGTACTCTGTGCAATCGCGCAGCGCCGTACGCAATGTATCTTCAACTTTCTTACGGTCGTCAGAAAACACTTGCGCAAGAAATCCTTCGAACGTGATCGGACTTCCCGCAGCCATGCCAAACAAAGCGTAGCGTCGATCAGACCATTCCATTTCGCCGCTATCGGCGTACCAGTGCCATACGCCTAATCCGGCGTTGGTGACCGCGAGCCGCCAACGCACGTCATTCTCGAGCAGCAGTTGATTGGTTTGCAGCTCGCGTGCATGTTGCTCCCAACGTATTACATCACTGGCGTTCAATGAGCGCGCGCTCCAATACACCACGCAAACCAACACCAGGATGTTCGATACCGTATACAGCGCCAGACCGAACTCGGTGCCGTAAAATCCTTCGCGTTGCCCCCACAGCCGCAGCCAGCCCAGAACCACCGGCGCGATCAGCACCCAAGGTATGAGCCGGCGCGCACTCATCCCGCCCGCCAACGGACTGGTAAGCGCGCGCATGAAACCCAATGTGGGGCGCGCCGCGAGAACACCACTGGCCAGTATCGTGAACAGAATTGCAGTTAGCAAAGCCATCGAGGCGTAGGGGCCGGTGCGATACAAGGCTTCCACACCGTACAAATATCCCAATATTGCAACGGACCCGAACAACAACACCAACACCGTAAGCCATTCGCACGCGCGGCTCGTTACTGGATCGTCAATCAACGCAAGCACGCTACCGAGCAGCAGAAAATTAAACGCAGTCATGGGCGCCATACGCCCCGGCGGGATGAACGACGGCGCACCCTGACCCATGAACAACAGGTTATCGATCCCCAGATTCAGGTTAAACAGATCTTGGCTCAGAGTGAGCAATGCGAGCAACGCGACCACCCCGCCGATTGCATGTGACGCTTGCGTTTTGGTGAAGCGAGCAGTACGCAGCGGGGTCTGATCGATACATTTTAGCCACAGTGAGACTCCGGCAAGGGTGAAACACAGCGCGGTGTTGGGTTTCATGGTCGCCCACCCGGGCAACTGCGACTTGAAACTCGCGATGTCCAATACCCAGCCGGCCAGCACTAACATCCCGGCGGCTACGGTCAACAATCCCGTCAGTCGAGCGAACGTCACATAACGCGCATTTACTGGTTCGATAGTGCCCGGCATCGGAGTGTGCTCCGTGGGTCAGATGTCGCGTGGGGTGAAGATAGCGCAACAGCTGAGGGCGCGTGCGGAATGGAACCGTACACCTGTTCACTGTGGCTGTGAAGTCGGTTTTATACCTCTTGAAAACATTCGGAATCACTAACTGTCGCTCTTAAATCTCCTATACTTAGCGCCGCCATGCATCTCACTCAGCGCGTTTTGGTTATTGGTATTCTGCTGCTCGCCACCGGGCATACTGTGCGTGCTGAAAATTATGCGCGCGTGCTCGGCGCACTGGCGTCGCTCGATGGCTACAGCGATTCCTATGCACTTGGCGTTAGCGTAGGCCGAGACCTGCCGCGACTGGCGCCGCATCTGGGCGTGGAAGGTGAATTCTTCAAAAGCTTTTCAAAAATGGATGGCACCCCGGGCGATGTCACCTTCAATAAAACTGCCGCGTTTGTAACTTATACCTACCCGATTGAACTGCGGATATATATGCACGGCAAAGTCGGCCTGCGTTACGCAGCACTTAAAAATAGCGTGACGGGTGACGACAGCGATGTGGGTGTGGATTGGGGCGTGGGAGCCATGTTTGCGTTGGATCACCACCGCAATGTGGTTTTAGAATTCATCACCAGCGACGAAAATAACTTTTCACAACTCGCGCTGGGATTACAGTTCTTCTACTAACGTTTTGGCGACTAAAACTTTAACGCAAGATGTACGCATCGCACTGGCCGAAGACGTCGGCAGTGGCGACATCACTGCGCGTTTAATCCCCGCCAGCACCTTGGCCGAAGCGCGTGTCATCTGCCGCGAAAACGCCGTTGTGTGCGGCAGCGAATGGTTCGATGAAGTGTACCGGCAGCTCGACCCCAAAGTGCACGTAATCTGGCGCTGTGCCGACGGCGAACAAGTCGCAGCGGAGCAGATGTTATGTATTGTGCAAGGCCCGGCACGCAGCCTGCTTACCGGCGAACGCAGCGCGCTGAATTTTTTGCAGACGTTATCCGGCACCGCCACCGTCACCCGCCGTTACGCCGATGCGCTGGCAGGTACACAAACCAAAATTCTCGACACCCGCAAAACCATTCCCGGTTTGCGTGCCGCGCAAAAATACGCGGTGCGCTGCGGCGGCGGGCAAAATCACCGCATGGGTTTGTATGATGCGGTGCTAATTAAAGAGAATCACATCGCCGCCGCCGGTTCGATTACCAAAGCGGTCACGGGCATTCGCCGTTTAATGGGCACGGGTTTCAAAATCGAAATCGAAGTGGAAAATATCAGCCAGTTGAAAGACGCCATCTACGCCGGTGTTGACATTGCACTGCTCGATAATATGGACGTCAAAACGATTGCCGAAGCCGTCGCTGTCACCGCCGGTCGCGTGCGTCTGGAAGCTTCGGGTGGCATCACGCTGGAAAATATTCGCGACTACGCCAACACTGGCGTGGATTTTATCTCCATCGGCGCGATCACCAAACATGTGCGCGCTGTGGATTTATCGATGCGCTTCACCACACCGTAGGCAGTTCCCGCCCCCGTGCGTTTCGGTAATCCGCGTGGTAAATTGGCGCCTGCTTTTAAATCGCAACCCTGTGGAGATCGTTTCGTGGACAAACTCGCTATCACTCTGGCTGGCGCACTGTTGGTTTCCGTCGCCGCCTGCTCGCAAAAAACCGAGCCGCAACAAGCCGCTCAACCTGCCGCTCCCGCCCCGGCGGCACAACAGACAATGCAACAACCAGCCGCTGCACCGGTTGCGCAGGCACCTGCTGCAATGCCGCAAACCGCGATGCCTGCCGGTCACCCCGCAGGCGTGGCCACGCAGATGAACAGCGCGCCGCAAGCAGGTGCGAATGCTGGGCAAGGTAAAATTGTGCAAAGCATGCACGCCAGCAGCTACACCTATATGGAAGTCGACATGAGCGGTAAGAAGGTCTGGATCGCCACCAACGCGATGGCCGTAAATAACGGCGACACGGTGCGTTGGCGCGATGCGGCAGTGATGAAGAACTTCACCAGCAATGCGCTGCACCGCACTTTCGATGAAATCCTGTTCGTCTCGTACGCAGAAATCGCCAAATAATTTTTGGTTGGTTCACGGCGCGTCGGCGGCAACGCCGACGCGCCGTTTTTGTTTGTAGCAGTATCTCCCCTCCTTATTTTCAAGGAG
>JACQEQ010000158.1 GCA_016200445.1 Gammaproteobacteria bacterium
ACCGTATGTCGTGACGCGCTTCACCGGAGGCTTCAACTGTTTCGTCGCCTCCACCGTTGCTCCGGTTGCTTCCGGCTGGAGCACTGGCCGGGTGGGGCTTGCACCCACTGGAAAACGCCGCCTTTTCACGGCGCACGCCAACACGGTGACGTTGCTCTGGGAGTGATAGCCGGCATCGGTGGTGATCACCGTGGTGGGGGTTCGATACGCTGCGGTGGCGGTGACCACCGGCAGCAGCAGTTCTTGTTCCGAGCCCGTGCCGTGCGCTTGCGCTGCGAGGATGATTTGGTTTTTTTCATCCACCGCGGCCACACCGGTATCGCCTTGGATGACGCCTTTACTGGTGGCCATCTTGGCGGATTCATTATCGGTGCGGTTGGATAAGCGCACTTTGCCTTTAACGCCTTTACGGTCGGCTTTGTTTGTTGCTAACCACGTGCGCAGCTGCTGCGCTTCGCGCTGCAGCCGGGCAAGCTTTTTGGCTTCACGCGCCGCTAAAGCAGCATCGCTCGGGGCAGTGTCCGCCTGACAATGCTGCTCCACGATCTTCTTCGCCGCCGCTTCCATCTTGCCAAGCTGACGCTGATCGTCTTTGCGCGTGCCGGACTTGGCCTTGCTGGCGTTGGACGGCAGCTTCACGCCATCGATGGCGAACATCTCCCGCCCAATCAATCCTTGCCGGTCGCACACCACCAACACCTGCGCGAACAGCGCCGCCACCGTCGTACCCATGCCCGAGATGAACGCCGCCAGCGTGGTGAAGTGCGGTTGGCTGTCGCCCGACACCGCGATGAACAACATGTTCTCGCGGCACGCCGCTTCGATTTTGCGGCTGCCGATCACCCCCCGGCTGTAGGCCAACAACACGATCTTGAGCAGCGCCGCCGGATCGAACGCCGGCGCACCGTGCTCGTCGTTCTGGTAGCGGACGTGGAACGGGCCGAGGTCTAACTCGTGATCGACCAAGTGGCACAGCGCGTGTTCGAAACTGCCGGGCAGCACTTGCCGGTCAAAGTCCACCGCCAGCATTTTGAGGCCTTTGTGGACCGGTTTGTAACGCGCCATGGGGAGCTCCCGTTTGCATTTGATTGTTGAAATGCATTATATCATACATGGAGCCATGTGTTGACAGTATTTCGGGGGTTAATTCTACACCCTCAACGACTGACATGACTCACGCTGAGTGAGTACGGTCCGGCGCCAGAAACGAACGGAGAGCCGGTGATCTGTTTCAATCCCCCCGTCGTTGTGTCGATGGCGTACACGCCGATGTTGTTGGCGCCGTTATTCGCGACATAGGCGAAATGGCGTGACGGTTCGACCACTACGGCGTACGGATACCAATCCGTTTTAAACGGCGAGCCTTGGATTTCTGTCAGCACGCCCGAGGCTTGCTCGATCTGAAACACGCTGATGTCGTGACCTGCCCAATTCGCGACGTATAAATACTCACCGTTCGGGTCGGTCGTTACCGAATATGGTTTCGCACCGACCACAAACGGTGAACCTTTGATTTCCGTCAGCTCGCCGCTGATCGCATCAATGGCGAACGCAGAGACCGTGGTAGAGCCATAATTTGACACATACAAGAAGCGATTATTGGGTGTCACCTTGGTGTAGATCGGATGTTCATCGGTCTTGGCCGCATGTCCGGCCATGCTGAGCGCGCCGGTCTTGGCATTAATATGATAGGTATCGACCGTGTCCGCGTTGAAACTCGACACGAACGCGAACTTGCCGTTGGGCGAGGTGTTGACAGAAATAGGATGGGCGTCGGTCGGCGCAGTGCCCGCGACTTTTTTCAGGGCGCCGGTCTTGGCATTAATAGCAAATACCAGCGCTACATTGGCGTCTTCATTTGCAACATAAGCGAAGCGCCCGTCCGGCGTCACGGTGACCGCATCCGGATATTTACCGGCTGCAAACGGCGAACCGGCAATCGGCGACAACGCGCCGGTCTGCACATTCACGCGGAATCCGGTCACGGTATCGGAGCCCTGATTGGCGACATACACAAAACGGCCGTTGGGCGACACGCTCACCGACACCGGATAGGCGCCGGTCTTATAGGGTGAGCCGGGCACCGGCAGCAAAGCACCGGTTGCTGCATCAATCTGGTAAGCAGACAAATTGCCATCAACCTGATTGGCCGAATAAACATATTCGACGTCGCCAACCTTGGCGGCAGACGCAGCGGCCTGAACGAACGGAACAGACAACACAACCGCGAGAAATACAAACAACGAAACGTGACCACGCCACTGCCAACGACTCAACATTACGCCCTCCCGACTGCGTTTGCGGTAAACAAACGGCGCGCCGCAGCGCGCCATGCACGAACGAATGATACTGTGGCCAACCGCACCGGGCCAGCACCAGGCACTGGGGGTGGCAGACTAATCGCGGCCGAGGTTATTTATTGGCCGGTCCGCAATGAGTTCGCATTTGTTTGCCCAGCGCAAACATAAAACGCAGCGTCTCCTGATTTTCCGCATCGCGCATCATCTGCCACAACGGGCCAATGCCACCGGTCGCAGGCGTACCGTGCTTGACTTCGCTGCTGGCGGTTTCAAAGCAAGTCAACATCTGCTCCAGCATCGACATGCGATCCAACAAGCGCGACAACCCGTCGACCATGCGTTCCAGCGAGCCGTTCGACTCCAGGCGTTCGAGCAACGACACCAGCCGATCCACACCGCCGCGATTCAACCGGTCAACTAACGTCACACCGTTGCTCAGGGTGTCGGCCAAGCGCACCACCATCTCGTCGGTCATGGCGTCCTGCGCTGAGCCGAGCACGCGCGCCAATTGCGCAATCCGTTCCAGGTCGCCGTCGTTGACCACACGCGCCAACACAGGAATCGCCTTTTCCAATCCGGAACGATTGACTTGATCGATCAGATCCACGCCGCCGCTCACCGCCTCGGTCAAGCGTCCGACCATATCGTCGGTCACGGCATCTTGCGCCGAACCCACCACCCGGGCGAGTTGTGCCAAGCGTTCGAGGTCGCCGTTGTTGACCATTTCTGCCAGCACCGGAATGGCTTTATCCAAACCGCTGCGGCCGACACGGTCCAGCAAATCCATCGCGTCGCTGGCGGTGCCGGATAACCGCGCCACCATGTCGTCGGTCAACGCGTCGTGCGCCGCGATCATCACGCGCTCGACTTCCTGACCCACTCCACTCGTTGTTTGTTCTGTGCTCATGTACGCGCCTCCGTTACAACAAACCTCGAACCGAGCTCCAATACAGCTTGTTATAGGCAAGCTTGAACCAGTGAATTGCCTTGGTCGGTGCCTTCGGATCGGGTGGCGTCGTGTAATTAAACATCGCATAGGTCGCGCGATCTTTGCCGGCCTGAATAAAACAGAACACCTTGCCGTCGTAGTCACGCACTGGCGCCCCAAGCTTGACCATCGCAGCGATATTCTCGCCCAAGGCTTCGGCCTCGAAGTGCGCGGTCGAGCCGGCCTTGCTGATCGGAATGTTGGTGGTATCGCCCAACACAAACACGTTGGTGCGGCCTTCCATATTGAGCCGCGTACGATTGGTCGGAATAAATCCGTTGGCGCCCAATCCGTTCTTCTCCAGCACTTCCATACCCTTGTGCGCGGGAATCGCGATCAGCAAATCATAGGGCGTATCGGTGCCTTCTTCGCTGCGCAGAATCTTGTTTTTGCCGTCGACTTCTTTCATGTTGAACAGGGTTTCGTACGTGATACCCAACCGCCCGAACTCGGGTGTGGCCCACTTCGCGACATTTTCCAAACTGTGCGTTCGCCCGATTGGATAGGTGTAATGGATCTGCACCTTGTCGCGGATACCGCGATCCTTGAAGTAATCGTTGAGCATAAAGGTGATTTCCAGCGGCGCCATTGGGCACTTGTGCGGCACACCCACCGTGATCACCACTTTGCCGCCTTGAAACTGTTGCAGCGCTTTGCACATTTTCACCGCCGACTCTTCGGTGTAAAACGTTTCCGAATTCTCGGCTAAGCCGGGAATGGTCTCCGGCACCATGCGCGAGCCGGTGGCGATCACCAGCATGTCGTAGTCGATGGTCGCTCCGCTTTTTGTCTTGACCTGGTTCTTATCTAACGCAAACTGCTCAACCGGGTCGACGTGAAACTCGATGCTCGGCTCCAGCAAACTGCGTTGATCGCGATACAACTCGTCCGGCATCATCTTGCCGACTGCCACATATAATAAGCCGGGCTGATACATATGACGCTCCGATGCCGACAGCAAAATTAACCGTGCTTTGCCGTTTTTCAGCTCGCCGCTCAAACGCCGCGCGAGGTTGTTTGCCAAAATCGTCCCACCGGTTCCACCACCTACGATGACAATCTTCACGCCTTCCTCCGTCTACAATTAAGGGGCCGCAGCCTATGCGCGGCACAGATCCGAATTTTCCATTGATTATTTTTTCTTGCGCACCAGCACATGCCACACACCGGCTTCTTCCTTGCTTTCCAAATAGTCATGCCCAACCTTACGTATCCACTCGGGAATATCCTTGGCGGAGCCTTGATCGGTCGACAGCACTTCCAGTTCGTCGCCCACCTGTGCGGACTTCATCGCCGCAATCAACTCCATCAACGGACCCGGGCAATAACTGCCGCGTGCATCGACAATTTTCTTTTCCGCCATGTCAGAATTCCTCCCGCACACCCAGCAAAATTAAAATGACCATACCTGGCCCCCGCTGGCATCGCTCAGAAACTTGGTCAGCCCTAAAGGTTCAGAAAGATAAGGCTCCAGGTCCGCAGGCTGCACACCTAAAATATCCATCGCCATCGAGCACGGGTAGATTTTGGCATCGCCCAGCTCCACCGCCTGCTGAAACAGGGTTTTGAACGACGGCGCGTTTTTTTTCTCGAGCAACACGCCCACATGACCTTCCGCCGGCGCGACTTGATTCGCACCTTTAACAAAATATTCCAACGCGTTCATCGAGAGAAACACCACCACTTCGTTGCCGCTGACCGCCCCGACCGACGCAAGCATAGACGCCATTTGCAGTTGTTCGCGCATACCGGACACTGCCACGATACTGATTCGTTCTGACATGTATTTCTCCTGTTCGTCACACGCGATAGAGACGCATTACTGTGCACTTTTCATTTTCAAGCCGTCCAGCACTTCCTGAAATATTTCCCGATCAACTGCATTTTTTACCGATGCTTATGGCTCCAACAATAGTCCGAATACAGATCCGTCCTATCCGCAATTTCCCCGATGCAGCGCGTTCGCCGTTTGTTACCCTATGATTACGACAGACCCACCGGATCGGTAGCCAACATGAGCGTGACCCCGCCCCCGTCAAAAACAAACGACACTGCCACCCTCAAATTGCGTCGCGTCGCCATCGACACCTATCGCGAAAACGTCGCCTACCTGCATCGCGAGTGCGAGCTGTATCGTGCGGAAGGCTTTCAGGCCTTGTCGAAAATCACCGTCAGCGCCAACGGCACGCGCATCTACGCCGTGCTCAACATCGTCGACGACGTCAACATCGTGCAACCCGATGAACTGGGCTTGTCGCTGCAGGCGTTCGCGCAGATGAATCTGGCGCCCGGTGGATTGGTACGCGCCGCGCATGCCGAACCGGCACCGTCGATGGATGCAGTGCGCCGCAAGATCGGCGGCGAACGTCTCAGTGCACAGGACTTTCACGACATCGCCCGCGACATCGTCAGCCATCGCTATTCCAAAATGGAAATGGCCGCGTTTCTAGTCGCCTCCGGTCAAACCGGTCTGGATCGCGAAGAAATTCTCGATCTCACGCGCGCGATGACGCAGTCGGGCAAACAGCTGAGCTGGGACGAAACCGTGGTGGTCGACAAACATTGCATCGGCGGCATCCCCGGCAATCGCACCTCGATGATTGTGGTGCCGATCGTCGCCGCGCACGGCATGCTGATGCCCAAAACTTCCAGCCGCGCCATTACTTCCCCTGCCGGCACTGCCGACACCATGGAAGTGCTGGCGAATGTCAACCTCAGCCCCGAAACGATGCACGATGTCGCACGCACTCAGCGCGCCTTTCTCGCTTGGGGCGGAACCGCGCACCTGGCGCCTGCGGACGACATCCTAATCTCAGTCGAACGCCCGTTGGGCATCGATTATCACGGACAACTGGCCGCCTCGATTCTGTCCAAAAAACTCGCCGCCGGTTCCACGCATTTGTTGATCGACATTCCAGTCGGCCCAACCGCCAAAGTGCGCCACATGAACGAGGCGTTGCAATTACGTAAGCTGTTCGAATTCGCCGGGGACCGGCTCGGCCTGCATCTGGAAGTCATCATCACCGACGGCAGCCAGCCGGTCGGGCGCGGCATCGGTCCGGTACTGGAGGCGCGCGACGCGATGCAGGTGTTGCACAACGACCCGGTTGCGCCGAACGATTTGCGCCAGAAATCCCTGCGCTTAGCCGGGCGCCTGCTGGAGTTCGACCCGGACGTGCGCGGCGGTTACGGCTATGCCATTGCACGCGATATTCTCGACTCCGGCCGTGCGCTGGAAAAAATGCAGGCCATCATCGCCGCACAGGGTCAGCAACAAACGCACTTCAAGCTTGGCACGCTGAGTTTCGAAATTACTGCGGCGGGCTCCGGGGTCGTCACCGCTATCGACAATTTTCAGCTCGCTAAAATCGCGCGCATGGCGGGCGCCCCGATGGACAAAGGAGCTGGAGTTGACGTTTTAAAAAAACTCGGTGAGCCAATCAATCGGGGTGAAACGCTCTACCGGGTGTACGCCGAGTTTCCGGCTGACTATCAATTCGCACTAAAGCTGGCGCAACAAAACAACGGCTACACGCTCGGCGTGGAATCTGAAGTGACCAAGTCGTATATGGAGTTTTAAGTGGTCGTGTTCGTTCCCTCTGCAAGTGGGAACGAACACTCCGCTTAAACGCCCTTGCCCAATCAAACTGTATATCTAACGTGATTCGCTGCACTTGGAGGTTGCTTTAAAATTCCATGCTCATTCTCACCTACTCCGACTACGCGGCCCCGGCGCGCGCGCTGGCGCAAGCGCTCGCCGCGCCACTGGCTTTAGTGCAAGTACATCGCTTTCCCGACGGCGAATGCAAAGTGCAACTCCCCGCGCCCTGTCCCGGCACGGTGGTCGTATGCCGCAGCCTCGACCACCCGGACGCGAAACTCATCGAGCTGTTGTTAACAGCGCGCACTGCTCGCGCGCTGGGCGCAAAACAACTGATTTTGGTCGCGCCCTACCTGTGTTACATGCGCCAGGACATGGCGTTCGCTCCGGGCGAAGCCGTCAGTCAGCGCATCGTGGGAGAATTTCTCGCCGGATTGTTCGATACAGTCATCGCTGTTGATCCACATCTGCATCGCGTACATGAACTCAAAGATGCCGTGCCCGCCACGCACGCGATCGCATTGTCTGCAGCGCCGCTGATGGGACTGTTTTTACGCGCTCGGCTCGCGGATGCAATCTTGCTCGGACCGGATGAGGAATCCGCGCAGTGGGTGCAGACGGTCGCGCAACAGGCGGGTTGGGATTTTGCAGTAGCACGCAAAACGCGTAGCGGTGACCGGCGCGTCGCAATTCAATTACCGGATATTGCGTTTCGCAAGCGCAATATCGTGCTGGTCGACGACATGGTCAGCACCGGCCATACCCTCGCGCAAACTGCGCGACAGCTTAAAGCAGCCGGAGCACGGCATATCTACAGCGCAATCACGCATGCTTTATTCTCGCACCAAGCATCGCGGCTGATGCGCGATGCCGGTATTGAAACCCTGTGGTGCAGCGACAGCATTGTGCACGCGTGCGGTGAAATACATCTGGCGCCGCTGCTGGCAGAGGCAGTCGCAGCCAGTATGAGTCCGGCTACACCGCGAGATAACTCGAAATCTTCGCCGCATTGACATCAGCACGGTTTTCTTCGTGAATCAGGCTGCCTTTTTCGATCACCAGGATACGATCCGCGACATCCAGCGCAAAACTCAACACCTGCTCCGACACCACGATGGTGATGTCGCGCATTTTTTTAATTTCGTTGAGCACCTTGGCGATGTCCTTGATGATCGACGGCTGGATACCTTCGGTCGGTTCGTCCAGCAACAGCACTTTCGGCTCCGACACCAAGGCGCGCGCAATCGCAAGTTGCTGTTGTTGACCGCCGGACAAATTACCGCCCTTGCGTCTGCGCATATCGAACAGCACCGGAAACAGCGCGTAGATGTCGCTGGGAATCGTCTTGTCTTGACACGTTTCCAAACCGGTGGCGATATTTTCTTCGACCGTCAGGTTGGGAAAAATCATGCGCCCTTGCGGCACGTAGGCCAGGCCTTCGGCAACGCGCAGGTAACTCGGTTTACCGCTGACATCGGCGTCGCCGACTTCGACGCGCCCGGCACGCGCGGCCAGCACACCGATCAACGATTTGAACAGCGTGGATTTGCCCATGCCGTTGCGCCCCATGATCGCAAGCGTTTCTTTGTGCTTCGCGTTGAAACTAATGCCGTGAATCACTTCACTTTGCCCGTAGGCGACGGTGAGGTTGGATACGTTTAACATTTGATACCTCCAACGTTAAGAGAACGTGCTATTACCCATCACCCTACCCTCTCCCCGACGGAGGGGGAGAGGGGAAAAAACTTCTGCGCCCATTCAACTTTTCTCCCTCGCCCCGGTTACGGGGAGAGGGCTGGGGTGAGGGGCGGCATGAGTGATTCTCGACCATCAGTGCCCGAGGTAGACTTCAATCACCTTCGGATCGCTTTGCACTTTGTCGATACTGCCTTCGCATAACACCTTGCCTTGATGCAACACGGTTACGCGGTGCGCGATATTCTTCACGAACTGCATGTCGTGTTCGATCACGATCACCGAGCGGCCTTTGCAAATGCGCTGCAACAGTTCCGCAGTTTGTTCGCGTTCTTTCACGCTCATGCCCGCGACCGGTTCGTCCAGCATCAACAATTCCGGTTCCTGCATCAGCAGCATGCCGATTTCCAGCCATTGCTTTTGGCCGTGGCTGAGCGCGCCTGCCTCGCGCTGCAAGTGATCTTGCAGATTGATCGTCTCGGCAATCGCATTCACACGTTCGGTAACATCCGGCGTGCGTTTAAACGCCAGGCAACCGAACACGCTGCGGCCGCGCGGAAACGACACTTCCAGATTTTCGTACACGGTCAGATTTTCGTAAATCGACGGCGTTTGGAATTTTCGGCCGACACCGGAGCGCACGACTTCGTACTCCGCCATTTTTGTCAACTCCCGCTCCTTGAACTTGATGGTACCCTGCGACGCTTTGGTTTTTCCGCAGATCAAATCCAACAACGTGGTCTTGCCTGCGCCGTTGGGTCCGATGATCACACGCAACTCATCGCGCTCGACATACAGGTTCACACCGTCGACGGCCTTGAAGCCATCGAACGACACGCTGAGGTCTTCGACCGTCAACGCAAATTCTTTTCTGGCGGCGTTCATCGTGAGCCCTCCGATGTCAAAACGCGCTTCTTACCTTTTGAGCTACGCGCTCGCGCTTTTGGAATGACTATTTTTTCTGGTTCCAGAGGGGTCACGGTCGCCGATACCGGTGCAGGCGCGACCTGTCCACGGCGCGCGAGCAAGGATTGCAACAGCATCTTGAGTTTGGCGCTGTGCTTTTCATACAGTCCGGCTAAACCGTTCGGGAAAAACATCACCACCGCAATGAATAACCCGCCCATCAGCAACAGCCACAACTCGGGGAAGCTTTCCGAAAACAGGGTTTTTCCTGCGTTCACGAGCAATGCGCCGTAGACCGCGCCGACCAGCGACATGCGTCCGCCGACCGCTGTGAAGATGACCATTTCAATCGACGGCACGATGCCGACGAACGACGGCGACATGAACCCGACCTGCAAAGTGAACAGCGCACCACCGATTGCGGAAACAATCGCCGCAATGCAGAACATGAAAATCTTGAAGTTCGCCACGTCGTAACCGGAGAAGCGCACGCGGTCTTCGCGGTCGCGCATCGCCAGCAGCAGGCGACCGAACTTGGTTGCCAGCATCCAGCGCAAGCCGGCGATTACGCCGATCAATATCGCGCCGGTGAGGAAATACAAAATGTACTTGGCGCTGTCGGTGCGAATATCCCAACCGTGCAGTGTTTTCAAATCGGTCATGCCGTTCGCACCGCCGGTGTAGCCTTGCTGACCGATGATCAGAATCGTCAGAATCAACGCAATCGCTTGCGTGATGATCGCGAAATACACGCCGCCGACACGGCGTTTGAACATTGCGGCGCCGATGAAATAGGCGAACAATGCCGGCACCACCAGAATCGCGAGCAACGTAAATGTAAAGCTATGGAACGGTTCCCAGAACCACGGCAGCGCGGTGATCTGATTCCAATCCATGAAATCGGGAATGCCCGGTGTGGATTGAATTTTGGTGCTCTCCGGATCGGAAGCTTCCAGCTTCAGGAACATCGCCATCGCATAACCGCCCAAGCCGAAGAACACACCCTGGCCAAGACTCAGTACGCCGCCGTAACCCCACAAGGTCACCAAGCCGATGGCAACAAATGCATAGGTCAGGTACTTACCGGTCAGGTTGAGACGAAACAGATCGAAGGCCAGTGGAAACACCACCAGAATAACAACCGCGAGAAGGGCGATGCTCACCCATCCGTTGCTACCGCTGAAAAATTTTTTGAGTGAAAATGTCATGATGCGCTCGCTCCTGTTACAGGCTAATTAACGCCGCACTTTGCTGACGACCAATCCTTCCGGCCGCATCATCAAAATGCCGACGATGGCCAACAGCGTGATGACCTTGGCCATCGAACCGTTGAGGAAGAATTCCAGAATCGACTGGGTTTCACCGATGGAAAACGCCGATGCGACGGTGCCGAGCAAGCTGCCTGCGCCGCCGAACACCACCACCAGAAAGGTGTCGACGATATATAGCGAACCACTGGTCGGCCCAGTCGACGCAATGGTGGTGAAGGCCGCACCGGCGATGCCCGCAATGCCGCAGCCCAGCGCAAACGTCACGCGGTCCACGCGGCCGGTGTTGATGCCGACAGCGCCGCTCATCGCGCGGTTCTGCACGGTTGCGCGCACGCGCAATCCCCAACGCGAGCGATGCAGCAGTAGAAATACACCGAGCGTGACAAATACCGTGAGGCCCATGACCATCAGGCCATTAATGGGAATTTCGATGGTTTCGGTCACGTGCATTGAACCGAGCAACCATTCGGGCATCACCGGGCTGACTTCACGCGCGCCGAAGGTCGAGCGCAAAACTTGTTGCAAAATAAGACTCAAACCCCAGGTTGCGAGCAAGGTATCCAACGGACGCTTGTACAAAAACCGGATCAAGCCCAGCTCGACCAGATAACCGAATCCAAACGCGACACCGAAGGCGGCGGCCACCGCGAAGAAAAAATAATAACTTTGGAAACCGGGCATGTAGGTCTCGACCAAGTGTGAGCATAAATAGGTGGTGTAGGCGCCGATGGCCATGAACTCGCCATGCGCCATGTTGATCACGCCCATTTGACCGAAAATAATCGCAAGACCGAGCGCCATCAGTAGCAACACGCTGAACAGACTGATACCCGCGAATCCCTGCATCGCGAGGATCGAGCCCATTTCCGACATCGATGATCCGTCCATAAAGCACACCTCGTTATGTGATAAAGGTGACTAAGGCCGTAGCTCCTTCCCCCTGCAAGGGGGAAGGCTGGGATGGGGGTGCTCGAATTTACTCTCCCTCACCCTAACCCTCCCCCTTTCAGGGAGAGGGGAGCTAAATCAGCCAGCGAAAAATCTCACTCGTTAAATATCTATTGATAACCCGCCGGGAACGGATTGGGTTCGATCAGTTCAGACGTGTAAATGACTTCCGCCTGGCCGTCCTTCTTCCATTTACCGACGCGTGCTTTCGACCACAGGTGATGATTCGCGTGGATCTTGACATAACCTTCCGGCGCGGTGGTCAGCTCGATGCCGGGAGAAGCGGCGACGACTTTATCCACGTCGAAGCTGCCGGCTTTCTCGACAGCGGCTTTCCACAACCACGGGCCGAGATAGGCGGCCTGGGTCACGTCGCCGATCACGCTGTCGGCGCCCCACTTCTTCTTGAAGGCGGCGACAAACTTTTTATTATTGTCAATATCCAGGCTCTGGAAGTATTTCATCATCGAGTAAAAACCATCGACGTTTTCGCCGCCGATGCCCTTCACTTCATCCTCAGTCACGGAAATCGTCAGCAGATTCCATTTGTCCGAAGTGATACCGGCTGCTTTCAGCTGCTTGTACCAAGCCACGTTGCTGCCGCCGACCACGATGCTGTAAATCACATCCGGCTTTTTCGATTTAATCTTGTTGATCAGCGAGCCGAAGTTGGTATGACCCAGCGGATAATATTCTTCACCCACCACCGTACCCTTCAGCACATTCTCGATGTGTTTGCGCGCGATCTTGTTCGAGGTGCGCGGCCAGATATAATCCGAGCCGATCAAATAAAATGTTTTCGCCTTCTTTTCCTGGGCGATCCAGTTCAAACCGGCAAGAATTTGTTGTGTCGCCTCCTGACCCGTGTAGAACACGTTCTTGGATTGTTCCAAACCTTCGTAGAACGTCGGGTAATACAGCAGGCCATTGTTTTTCTCGAACACCGGCAACACCGCCTTGCGCGACGCCGAGGTCCAGCAGCCCATCACTGACGCAACCTTGTCTTTTTCCAGCAGCTTCTTGGATTTTTCCGCGAACGTCGGCCAATCGCTGGCGCCGTCTTCCTCGATGATTTTGATCTTGCGGCCGAGCACGCCGCCCATTTCATTGATCTGGTCGATGGCGAGCTTCTCCGCTTCCACCGAACCCGCTTCGCTGATCGCCATGGTGCCGGTTACCGAATGCAAAATTCCAACCGTCACCGCATCATCCGTTACCGCAAGCCCGGTCGTGTTGACTTGCGCCGTCGGTGGGCCTGCGGCGTAACTCGCCAGCGACGCGCTTAATGTGCCATACACAAGCAGAGCGAGTGCCACGATGCTCTTGCGCATTTTGGAATTAAATCGAACTTCACTACGATTATTTCTCATTGAGCACCTCGATCATTGGGTTACTACAGAACACGACGTCGCCGTCGCGCTAACCTGTCGCGGAGCAGCCCGCCACAACGATCGCAGTGCAACCGATATGCCACAGATTTTTTTGCACAATGCACCGAGGGTGCTCGCGCAGCAAAGTCGCGCTTGTACAACTTCACCGTAAAACACTATAAAAACAGCGATTCACGCACTATACGGCGCTACATCGCGGAAATTTTTCCGGATGCGTAAATTACCTCGCAGACACAACCTGATCACTGCTAACGCGTAGCAGCAGCCTGGCGTAAAGACGCACTTCGCAAGTGCAGTGCGCGAATTGTTTTCGCGCGATGTAAAGATAGTTTTGTATTAACCGAGCTTGTTCGTTTAGAACCTGCATCGGTCTGCACAGCACACGCAGCACGACGCGCTACGTCATACTAATGCAAATGCTAGTTTGCAGCGCACGACATCGGTGCTGCTGTTGCGCAATTTGAGCGCAGCAGCGATTCGCAACAACAAAGCTACTGCTCGTTACACCTGCTGAAATCAACCTCCGGCCCCGCCAACAGCGTCGTGGCATACCGGTTGCACTTGCTCGAATACAAGCATGCGGCGAGCCGCGCGCGTCCGTTGAGACCGCGCAAGAACCACTCTGCACGTGAACACGTGCCCGGCCCGACCGCCCCGGGCACGCGAGCTGTTGCAGGGTCGCGTGAGCGCGCATCGCCGCCTGCTTGTACCTAACCATGCACAGGAGAAGTCATCATGCCCAAGACGCTCATCTCGTACGACTTCAAGAAATCGCCCGAGCAACAGGATTCGAAACCGCATAATCGCTGGCACCCCGATATTCCAATGGCCGCTTGGGTGAAACCCGGCGCTGAGTTTCGCGTTGAGTGTTTCGATTGGACCGGCGGACAAATTAATAACAACAACAGCGCAAACGACATTCGCGATGTTGATCTCACCAAAGTACATTACTTAAGCGGACCGTATGGCGTGGAAGGCGCCGAACCCGGCGATCTACTTGTTGTTGACATTTTGGATGTCGGCGCGCTGCCGCACTCGGAATGGGGGTTCACGGGAATTTTCGACAAGAAAAACGGCGGCGGCTTTCTCACCGAACATTATCCGGACGCGCGCAAAGCGGTGTGGGATTTTCACGGTCTGTACACCAGTTCGCGACATATTCCGCATGTTAAATTCGCGGGCACTTTGCATCCCGGGTTGATCGGCTGTCTGCCGTCGTCCGATTTATTGGGCAAATGGAATAGTCGCGAAGCGGCACTCGTCGCCACCGATCCCGAGCGCGTGCCGCCACTGGCCACCTTGCCGTACGCGCCGACCGCGCTGATGGGCAACATGACGGGCTTAGCCGCAAAGACCGCCGCCGAAACCGGCGCGCGCACCGTACCGCCGCGCGAGCACGGCGGCAACTGCGACATCAAGAATCTATCGCGCGGTTCGCGTGTGTATTTCCCCGTGTATAACAAAGGCGCGGGGCTGTCGATGGGCGACATTCACTTCTCGCAGGGCGACGGTGAAATCACCTTCTGCGGCGCAATCGAAATGGCCGGCTTCATCGACATCGGCGTGAGCCTGATCAAGGACGGCATGCGTAAATACGGCATCACCAATCCGATCTTCCGCCCCAGTCCGATCGATCCACGCTACAACGACTACTTGATCTTCGAGGGCATCTCGGTCGACGAGAAGGGTAAGCAATATTATTTGGACGCGACCATCGCCTATCGGCAGGCCTGCTTGAACGCGATCGAGTACATGAAAAAATTCGGTTACACCGGTGAGCAAGCCTACGCGATTCTTGGCACCGCGCCGGTCGAAGGCCACATTTCCGGCATCGTGGATATTCCCAACGCGTGTGCGACGTTGTGGCTACCGACGCAAATCTTCGACTTTGATATCCGCCCCAACGTCGACGGACCGGCGAAACATGTGGCTGGCAAGATCGATCTTGCCAAAACCAGTTAACTGTCGTGATACGCGCCCTCTCAAGAATGAGCGGGCGTAATTCTGTGTGCACTATATTTCTCAGGAGCCCCTGCTATGCCTGTCTATGAATACGAATGCACCGGCTGCGGTGAATTCTCCGCCATCAAGCCGATGAGCCATGCCACCCAACCTTGCGCTTGCCCGCATTGCGGTACCGCTAGCGCACGTAAAATTTCCGCGCCGTTTATCGCAGGCATGTCCGCGCCGTTGCGGCAAGCGTGGGCGCGCAACGAAAAAAGCGCGCATGAACCGGCAACGGCGCGCAAGTCTGCGTGCGGTTCCAGCGGCGCGCACACCTGCCGCACCAAGGTTAGCGACACCGCCGCACCGCGCGTACAGCAATCAACGCGCCGCAACCAACGTCCGTGGATGCTCGGGCACTAACTCTACTACTTCGCGATGTAAGGAGTCATATGTTTGCATTAACTGAAGAGGAAGTACGGGTGCTGAAGTATCTGGGCCGCGAGCTGGCCCGCTATCGTTTCGCACGTAATGAACGCCAGGCGGATTTCGCTGCGCACCTGGGAATTTCTGTTCCGACTTACCGCCGCATGGAACGCGGCTGTGATCGTGTGCCGCTCGCCTATTGGCTACGCGTGCTGTCGGTGCTTGACCATTTGAAAGGCTTTAAAACAGCACTGGGATTGAACTCCAGCAACCTACCGCTGCACACAGTGAATGCACCATTCGCACATCGCGTGCGCCGTGCGCATGCGTAAGCCAGCAATACAATGCTCGTACAGTTTGTCATTTCTTGATGGAACTAAATAATACAAAAGCCTGGCTGATCACCCTCCCCTCCTTATTTTCAAGGAGGGGTGCCCCGAAGGGGTGGGGTGGTTGCGGTGGACGCAAAGTTCCGAGTTGTAGTGCCATTTCTACCGTCCCTTCACCTCAAGTTTGATCGCAGCCCAATCATAGGGTAACGGTTGTATCGAACCGGCCCCTTGTTCGCTCACGGCCTTTTTTAACGCCGCCAGCCGGTCGGCTGTAGCAGGATGGGTCGAGAGCAAAGTGATGGTCGTTCCATCCTGCTGCTGCAATTTTTCGAAGAAGCGCAACATGCCGTGCGCGTCGATGTGCGCCTTGGTCAGCGCCGCCAAACCCAACACGTCCGCTTCGGTTTCGTAATCGCGCCCGAATTTCAAACCGCCCAGCTGCGTCGCCATGCCCGCCCACGCATCGGCACCCACCTGGCCCAACGCAAGATTGACCGCGACGCTCCAGCCCAGATTCTGCACCATACCTTTCAAGCTATGGCGCCTTTCGACGTGTTGTACTTCGTGCGCCAATACCCCGGCAACTTCTTCGGCTGTGTCGGCGGCCTGAATCAAGCCGGCGTTGACCACCACGTAACCGCCCGGCATTGCGAACGCGTTAACTTGCGCATCTTTGGCGATATACCAGTGATAGCTGTATTTGGAACCCGCCGTCAGACGCGTGCCGATATCGCGAATCGCATCAAGTGCTGGGCCATCTTTGATCAGCGGCGTGCTCGCTTCCACTTGTGCGAAGATCAGCTTGCCCAACTCCTGCTCGGTCTGCGGCGAGATGCGATCAACGACCCAACCCACCACGCGCTCGGACTGCCACCAAAATATCAACACCAACAGCAACGGACTTGCGACCAGCGCGCCCAGCGCCGCCCAGCCGAAATGAAATCCGCGCCGTGTACGCGCGACGCTTTTGTTCCATTGTGCCAACGCCGCGTGCATTTCCGGCGGCGCGTGGGCCACCAACAACTCGCGTGCCGCCGCATCGACCGGCATAAGCGACCATTGCTCCTCGCCGCGCGTCCACGACAGCAACATTTGCTGATGATCGAAACCGCCACTGGTCACGCGCAACTGCGGCCAAGCCACGCTTTCGTCACGCTCCGGCACCACGCTTACCAGTAACTCGGGCACCGTAATACGCGCGGTGACACGTTGTCCGCCAGGCAACAGGCCCGGACCGAAACATACGGCAGTAAATTCAAGCGAAGAAGACATCATCTCTGTAGTTACCAATGGATACATCTGATGAAGATTAAAGTTACAGGTATGTTTTGTTCATGATCAACCTGTCGTTTGGCACTGTAATCAGCGCTCCTTCCTCCTGCAAGGGGGAAGGTCGGGATGGGGATGTGCAGGCACAAGAATTTTCAACCACCCCCATCCTCTCCTTCCCCCTTGCAGGGCGAAGGGAAGCTTCGTTATGCTCCTGAACAAGTTGAGTGTCACAGTTTGACTTCAAGCTTCGTCGCACCAGATCAATCAGATTCAGAGCAAAGTTTTTGCAATGCCAGCACAGTGCGCCAGTTGCGTGTCGTGGCAGTAACTCCAAGCGCACGTTCGAAGTAGTTGTTATTCAATTTTGTAGTGCCGTAGCCGTGCGGACAGTGCAACAGCACTGCCCTGCCCACCAGCACCGCGCGTTCACCCGCCGCAGCCGGCAGCTTCAGCGCCTGGAACTTGGCCGCTGTGACCGGCTCAGCGAGAAACGTGCCGTGAAATAATTTCTCATCGTCGCCCGCCTTCGGTCCCAAGGGGTTTAAGTTGATGACGTCTTCCAGCGCTTTAGCTGAAATAACAAGAACAGACACCGCATGACCGAAATCCTGTTTGATCCGAGCCGCTATCACTGACGCAAGTTTGACTTCATCTGATTTTTTCTCGGTACGAAAAACGACGTTGCCACTCTGGAGATAAGTTCGGACGTCAGCGAATTGCAAACCTGAAAAGCTGCTTTGCAACTCGGGCATGCGGATGGCGTTTTTCCCTGACACGTTAATGCCACGCAGCAGTGCGATGTAAATTGCCATGTTGGTTACGCGTTAAAGTACAAATTCAGCTAAATAGAGAAATACAGATTTTTACCAATTGACTGGAGTAACCAGTTAACTTGGGTATGCAAAACACGAGTCCTCTGGCTGCTCAAGAAAGTTTCCCCATAAACCCCATTCGGATCGATCCGGAGTAATCGAACCGAAGACCCACAGTGCGGCGATGTTTAACGGCGGGACTAATATGATTTTGGGATCGAATCGCATCGCTCGATTCAGATGAATGACAACAGTAAGATCTTTAGAGTCCACATATTTGGTAAGCGACTTAATTACTTCCTCGATACTTGATACGGCATTTAAGGACACTGGGACAACCTCTTTCAATTGAACGGGCGCGAACAATTGTTCATCACCTTCGGTCCATGACGCTACGAAGTCATAGTCTTGCGACTCGCTACGGCAAAGACAGATTGGTTTACCCATTCTTTGGGCCATTCCATAGCAGAACAAAGCCGCTTCTCTTGCCTCTCGCCACTTTTTCAGTTTATTTGTACGAAGCTGTCTAACCTTGCTGTCTAAGCCAGAAGTGGCAAGAAGAGGTTCAATCTTTCGAAGTGCGAGAAGAAATTCCCTCGAATCACGAAAGTCGGATGATCGGAAAACTCGAAGTTGAGTACGGTCCACGATTAATCCTAAAGTGCTATGTGTACACCC
>JACQEQ010000164.1 GCA_016200445.1 Gammaproteobacteria bacterium
ATCCTCATCACGTTTGCCGGGATACTGGCGCTGCGCGCGTTGCCGGTATCGCAATATCCGTCGGTGGCGCCGCCCGCGCTGGACATTGCCGTCACCTATCCCGGCGCGTCGGCGCAGGTGGTCGAACAGAGCGCGGTGCAGTTGATCGAGCAGGAGATGAACGGCGTCGAAAACCTGCTCTACATGGACTCCAGTTCGCAGGCTGGCTCCGGGCAGGTGACGCTGACTTTCCGCCCCGGCACCGACATCCAGTTCGCCTCGGTCGAGGCGCAGAACCGCATCAAGCGCGTGGAAGCGCGCCTGCCGGACGACGTGCGGCGGCTGGGCGTGGCGACCGAGAAAAGCTCGCCGGATCTGACCATGGTCGTGCATCTGGTATCGACCGATGGCCGTTATGATCCGATCTATCTGTCGAATTACGCGGTGCTGCAAATCAAGGACACGCTGGCGCGCATTCCCGGCATGGGTCAGGTGTTGGTGTTTGGCGCGGGCGAGTACAGTATGCGCGTGTGGCTGGACCCGGAGAAAATCGCCGCACGCAATCTGACCGCCGCCGACGTGGTGCGCGCGATCCGCGAACAAAACGTGCAGGTCGCCGCAGGCTCGGTGGGACAAACGCCGACGCAGAGCGATCACGCGTTGCAACTGACGGTGAACGCGCAAGGCCGCCTAAATAACGAAGACGAATTCGGACGCATCGTCATCAAGACCGGTGCCGAGGGCCAATCCACGCTGCTAAAAGATGTCGCGCGCATCGAAATGGGCGCGGAAAGCTACGCGTTGCGCAGCCTGCTCGACAACAAGGCGGCAGCCGCGATTCCGATTTTCCAGGCGCCGGGTTCCAACGCGCTGGCGTTATCGAACAATGTGCGCGCGGCCATGATCGAGCTGAAAAAGAATTTCCCCGAAGGCATCGACTATAAAATTGTTTACGACCCCACCTTGTTCGTACGTGATTCCATCAAGGCGGTCGTAACCACACTGCTGGAAGCGGTGTTACTGGTGGTGCTGGTGGTGATCTTGTTTTTGCAAACCTGGCGCGCGTCCATCATTCCGTTGGTCGCGGTGCCGGTGTCCATTGTTGGCACCTTCGCGGTGCTGCTGGCATTGGGCTATTCGATCAACGCGCTGTCGCTGTTCGGACTGGTGCTGGCCATCGGCATCGTGGTCGACGACGCCATCGTGGTGGTGGAAAATGTCGAGCGTCACATCGCTAACGGTTTGAGTCCACGCGACGCGACCAAGCGCGCCATGAACGAAGTCACCGGACCGATCATCGCCACCGCGCTGGTGCTGTGCGCAGTGTTCATTCCGACCGCATTTATCAGCGGGCTGACCGGACAGTTCTTCAAACAGTTCGCCATCACCATCGCGATTTCGACGGTGATTTCAGCGATCAATTCGCTGACCCTGAGTCCGGCGCTGGCGGCAGTATTGTTACGTCCGCACGATGCGCCCAAGGATGCCTTCACGCGCGTTCTGGACCGGTTGTTGGGCGGTGTATTTCGCCCCTTCAATCGCGTGTTCGATCGCTCCGCACACGGCTACGTGAACGTCGTACGCAAGGCCTTGCGCGGCAGCGGTATTGCGCTGGCGGTGTACGCCGGATTGATTGGATTGACCTATCTGGGTTTCTCAAAAGTGCCGGAGGGTTTCGTACCGACGCAGGACAAAATGTATCTGGTGTCGTTTGCGCAACTGCCCGACGGTGCGACCCTGGATCGCACCGATGCGGTGATCCGCCGCATCTCCGATATTGCAATGAAAACACCCGGTGTTGACAGCGCGGTGGCGTTTCCGGGTTTATCGATCAACGGCTTCACCAGCAGCTCGAACGCGGGCGTGGTGTTCATCACCTTGAAACCGTATGCAGAACGTACAACACCGGACCTGTCGATGTTCGCCATCGCCGGAAAAATCAACCAGCAACTGGGCGGAATCAAAGAGGCGTTCTCGGCGGTGTTTCCACCGCCACCCGTAATGGGTTTGGGCACGCTGGGCGGTTTCAAACTGCAACTTGAGGATCGCGCCGATCTGGGTTTGCGCACGCTCAGTGAAGTCAAAGATAAAGTCATGATGGCGGCCTATCAGACGCCGCAACTGGCGGGCGTGTTCTCCGGATTTCAGGCGAACGTGCCGCAGTTGAGTGTCGAAGTGGATCGCGAAAAAGCCAAGCAGCAAGGTGTCGCGCTGACTGACGTGTACGACACCATGCAGATTTATCTGGGCTCGCTGTACGTCAACGACTTCAACCGCTTTGGCCGCACCTACCCGGTGACGGCGCAGGCCGATGCGCCCTATCGCTTGGCGGCCGCCGACATCGGGCGGCTCAAGACACGCAATGCGCAAGGCGACATGGTGCCCCTGTCCGCGCTGATTTCGATCACCGAGACCGCCGGTCCCGACCGTGTATTTCGCTACAACGGCTATCCGTCCGCCGACATCAACGGTGGTCCGGCGCCCGGTGTTAGCAGCGGACAAGCGCAGGCCATCATCGACGGGATTCTGAAAAATGAATTACCGCAAGGCATGAAGTACGAGTGGACCGACCTGACCTTCCAGCAGATCCTCGCGGGCAACACGGCGGTGTACATTTTCCCGCTGTGCGTGCTGTTCGTGTTCCTGGTGCTCGCGGCGCAGTACGAGAGCTGGTCGTTGCCGGTCGCGGTGATTTTAATCGTGCCGACCGTGCTGCTGTCGGCCATCACTGGCGTGTGGCTGACCGGCGGCGACAACAACATCTTTACGCAGATCGGGTTAATTGTCTTGGTCGGACTCGCGTCGAAGAATGCGATCCTGATTGTCGAGTTCGCGAAAAACAAGCAGGAACAAGGCATGGACCGCATGCAGGCGGTGCTGGAAGCCTGCCGCTTGCGCTTGCGCCCGATTCTGATGACGTCGATTGCGTTCATCATGGGCGTGGTGCCCTTGGTGCTCGCCAGCGGCGCGGGTGCCGAGATGCGCCACGCGATGGGCATCGCGGTGTTCTCGGGCATGATCGGCGTGACTTTCTTCGGCTTGTTGTTAACGCCAGTATTCTACGTCGGCATTCGCAAACTCATCGAAGAAAAACTTAGCGGACGCACGGCCACCCCGCCGCTGCCCGCCGCCGTCAACGCAGGAGGGCAATAACATGAAACGGATTTCAAGCACGGCGGCAGGGCTAGTCGTGACATTATTGGCGGGTTGCGCCACGGTGGGGCCGGATTATGTTGCGCCCAAAACAGCAACGACGGATAAATTCGCCAATGTTGTTGAGTCTGGTTTGACTGCCGAGCAGATTGAGACGCAATGGTGGAAACGGCTCAACGACCCCGCTCTGGATGAGCTGATCCAGCGCGCACTCGCGGCCAATCACGATCTGCGCATCGCGGTCGCCCGCTTGAAGGAAGCGCGTGCGATTTATCGCGACACCGAGCTTGACTATTTTCCGTCTGGCGATGTGGCAGCGACGGCGCAGCATGGACGCAACAGTGAAGCGCAAGCCTTAGGCGGCGACCGCGATGTCGAACTGTATTCGCTGGGCTTCGATGCGGCGTGGGAGCTCGACTTGTTCGGACGCGTGCGCCGCGCGGTCGAAGCCGCCGAAGCCGACGCGCAAGCGGCCGAAGCTAATGTGCGCGATGCACGCGTCAGCGTCATCGCCGAGGTGGCGCGAAATTACTTTGAATATCGCGGTGCTGAATTGCAACTCGCGGTGGCGCGCCGCAACCTCGACAACCAGAAGCAAACCTACAAGTTCACGGAGCTGCGGCTGGACGCCGGTCGCGGCACCCAGCTCGATGTTGCGCGCGCTGCCACGCAGTTTAATGTCACGGCGGCGGCGATCCCGCTGCAGGAGATTGCCGTCAAGCGCGCCCAGCATCGGCTCGCAGTGCTACTCGGTGAATCTCCGGCAACCTTCAAGCTCACCGCACCGGCAGGACTACCCGCGCTGACGGCAGCATTTCCGGTTGGAAAACCTGAAGAGCTGTTGCGCCGCCGCCCTGATATTCGTATCGCCGAACGCCAGCTCGCCGCGTCGACCGCGCGTATCGGTGTGGCGACCGCCGATCTGTTTCCGCGCGTGACGCTGAGCGGTTTTCTCGGCTTCGTCGCGACCTCGGGCAGCGGCCTGGGGCGAGCAGCTTCCGAGTCATGGAACCTGAGCCCGACATTAAGCTGGGCGGCATTCGACTTGGGCAGCGTGCGTGCGCGGCTGCGCGCGTCGGAGGCGCGTTCCGAAGCATCACTCGCGCTCTATGAACGCACCGTGCTGCGCGCCTTGGAAGAAACCGAAAACGCACTGGTGGGTTTCGGGCGTCAGCAAAGCCGGCTGGCGGCCTTGCGCGCCGCAGCGCAATCCGCGACGCGCGCCACCGAATTTGCGCGCTTGCGGTACGACGAAGGTGCGACCGATTTTCTATCGCTGCTGGACGCGGAACGCACGCAACTCGAAGCCGAGAGCGGCGTTGCCGAGGCGGAAGCGCAAGCCTATACCGCGCTGATCGCAGTTTACAAAACCTTGGGCGGCGGTTGGGAAACCTAGGGATGCAATGCGTTTACAGATTTACGCAGCTCCAACGCCTACGTATCCCAGAGGAGCAACCCAAGAAATCCTTATCAAGCAGCGTTTGACCCGGACATGAAATTTCGTAGGCGCACACGCTGCCGATAGAATCTTTCGATCATCCGGCAACTAATATCCCTCACTAAAAACATATCCGCTGATTGCATTGGAAGAATTCCGCTTTTGCTCCGGTATCGACATTAATATTGCTTGGGGAGAAAAATCACTACGGATTGTTGTCCGGGGCGCACTGGCCTAGCGTAAGAATTACATAAGCTGTAGAACCGACCGTCCTGAAAACCAAGACGGCGCTTGTTCTCCAAACTTGCGAGGTAACGGACCATGAAGCAAATCAGGGCACAACTGGGTGTGATTCAAAACGTGGGCTGGCTGGACCGGATGGTTAGGGTAGTGGTCGGTATAGCTATGTTGGCCTATCCCGCCTATATGATTTTAACCAGCGAAACCGAGCACTCGCCATGGCTGCTGTATTCGATGCTGTTCTCGGTCTACCCATGGTTGACTGGGATTGTCGGTTTCGATCCGGTCTACGCGCAGTTCGTCATTCGCACCTGCGACACCTCGGATCGAAATCCCTGCGGGACGTTTCCGTTTGAAATCGATGCCGCACTTGGCCGGCATCCCATCCCCAACAGTGACGTCGAACACAGCCTCGAAAGCTCGCGCCATTAAGTCAAGCATAGATTCCTTTTCAGGGAGTAACACACGGTTGGGCAGACACAGTCGTGTCTGCCTTTTTTACCGGCACGCTATATTTTTAACTCGCTGCGGCTAAAGTCACCAGATAGCCCTGTTGCTCCACCCCCGAATCGTATTCGTGCACCACCGTATCAATACCTTCAACTACGAATCCTGCGGCCTGCGCGGCTGTGCGCAAATGAGCCTCGCTGTGCGCAAAATGAAAATTGCCACGCACCGTAACATCGCCGGTGTCGCTGCGGTAACAGGTAAAGACGAATGCGCCACCCGCGCGCAATACCTGCCGGACGGCAAGCAATAGCCCGGTCAAGTCGCCGATAAAAATCAACACACCGGATGCGACGACGAGGTCGTAACTCTGTTTTTCATGCGCAACGAATGCGCCGATCTCGATATTATGCAGTTCGTCGTAACAATTTTTTTTCTTGGCAATGGCGAGCATCGGCACCGACAGATCTACTCCGGTCATGCGCCGGGCGAAAGGCCGCAACAACATCCCGCAGGCACCGGTACCGCAGCCTAAATCTAAAATGTCGAGATCGACTCGATTACCGGCCCGCCGCATAAATGCTGCATGTACATGTTGAGGACCAAGAAAGCGATAATCGGTGCGCTGCGCATCCTCGTCCCAGCTCGCGGCCTTGGTCTCGTAAGTTTGCCGCACTAATTCGTCCGAGTACTGGTCCGGCAACGGTGCCGCATTCATGTAAGCTAATTTCAAACGCGCACCGCAGGCGTCGCCGGGATCAAGCTGCGAACACTGTTCGAAATAACTACGCGCCAGATCGGGCTCAGCACGTGCCAGGTGATAACTACCCAATCCTTCCAGCGCCTGGGCATGTTGCGGCTGCAACTCCAGCACACGCCGGTAACACGCTGCCGCAGCCTCGTCTTGACCGGAATCCCGCAATGCTTTGCCCAGATTGTAATGCGCCGGTACAAACAGCGGATTGCGATCAATGGCCTGTTGATAGAGCTCGATCGCGGCCGCATTGTCGCCCAAGCGCTTCATCATAATGCCCAGGTTGTTGTACGGCTCCATTGCGCTCGGATCAATAGCGATCGCACGCAGATAACACTGCCGCGCCATGTCAAGCTCGCCACCCAACCGGTAAATATTGCCCAGATTGTTTTGCACGAACGGCGAACGCGGTGCGTGCTGCGCCGCACGCTGGGTAAACTTCAGCGCGCGTTCCAACTCGCCGCACTCGGCATATAACGCACCCAGCAGATAGTTACCGTCGACGTCGTACGCGTCGTTGCGCAGGATTTTTTTGTACAACTCTTCCGCGCCGCGCACGTCGCCGCTTTGATGTTTTTGCAGTGCTTTTTTCAGTAGTTTATTCAAGGCTTAATACTCCGTTCAGGTATCACCGAGTAGACCGCTGCCGCAATCGACTGACCATGAAGGACCAAGCGATTACGGGCCATGCACTCGAATGCCGCACCGATTTTTTGAGCAACACGTTGACTGGGTAGATTGCCCTGCGCCGCTACGATTTCGATCCGCGCCAACTGCAACTCACGGAATCCGTAATCCGCCAGTGCGCCCGACGCGCGCGTCGCAATGCCTTGCCCTTGTTTGGACGCGCGTACCCAATAGCCCAGGTTACAGAAGTTATGCGCGCGGTTGAACTGATTGAGACCGACACCACCCAGCAACGTGGCGCCGTCGGACGTAAAAATACCCAGCTCATAATTGGCATTGTCTTGCAACCCCTGGTTCGCCTGCGTAAACCAGGCTTCAGCCTCGACGCGTGAATAACCGGCACGATACCAGCTCATCCATCGACCCACCGTGGCGTGCGATTCGCGCACGGCTGCAACGAAGGCCTGAACATCGGAAACCTTATAGGGGCGCAGGCAAAGATCGTTTATCAACAGCGGCTCCATCGCAATTCTTCCTATGTGGATATTCTGATCGGATCACAAGCAAAGGCGTCATAGAATGACTTTTAATTTTCTGCCACCGGTAATTGCAAATTGTTCGCGCTCGTAAAATCGCAGTGCGTTATCAAACTGCGGCAGCGGCGGTGTTGTTACTTCGAGACGTTTCCATTTCTTTTCGGCGCCAAATACCTTGGCCCTGTTGATCAGCATGCGGCCGACGCCCATACAACGATACTCGGGACGGACATAAAATTCCGGTATCGTGCCGAAGGCGCCCTCTGCGTACAACGCATAGCTTTCATACAACGCAATAAATCCAAGCACTTTGCCACGCTCACCATCGCGCGCGACGAATACAACGTATTTTTCGTTGTCGAGCACCGCGCTCAATCTGCTCATGGTTTCGTTAAGGTTGAAGTTGAATGCGGACACGCCAAGGATGCGCATTATTTCTGTCAGCAGCTCGCCGACCAGCACAGCGATTACTGGCGCTTCATCAGGTGTTACGCGTTGGATCAGAACATTCAAGGTTACCTACTCAACTCTAACGGGTGATACCCACAGGCGTGGGGGCCACCTCAATCACCGCCTTCAACACCACCGGCAAACCGTTACGTAACGAGGTTGCGCCGAACACTGAACGCGCATGCACGCCACGTTGCTGAAATATTTCGACCAAGAGATCGGAGCAGCCGTTAAGCACCTCGGCATGCTCTTCGAACTGCGGGGTTGAATTGATAAAACCCTGTACCTCGACCACACGGGCGACGCGGTCGAGGGAGCAAAGTTCGGCGCGCATCACCGCGACGAGATCGAGCGCGGCGGAGCGGGCCAGGCGGTAACCGTCCGCAACGCTGAATTCTTGCCCGAGTTTGCCGTGCAGAGATTTGCCGTGTTCAGGGCACGGTCCCTTGCCGGAAATGAACAGCAGGTTGCCGGTACGCACGGCATTGGCGTAATTCGCGGCCGGTGCGCTCACTGCGGGCAGAGCAATATTGAGATCTCGAAGCCGCTGTTCTGTGCTCATAATTTCACTCCTTGAATCCGAATATCCTTTGCCACCAGCGTTTGCGTTCTCCGGTCAGCGGACCTTGCAACTGCAAATCCACAGGTGCAAGTTTTGACATTACCCAACCCGGCAAGGGCGGGTTATTGCTGAAGCCGCACGACACTCCCAGGTGATGCGGATCGTAGATTTTTACGAAACGCGGCTGCAAGAGTTCGTCGACGTAAACCACGCCGCAATAATCTTCCTGGTGATCGCGCCGCAGCAGTTGGTTGATTTCGGTGATGAAACGTTCGACTTGTCCGGCATTCGCCGGTGCGGCCGGGGGTGGTTCGCCGACCGCATACAGATACCACTGACCAGCAGCGTCGTTACGTAACACGGTCCATAAATCGTCGAGCTGCGACCAGTGCAGCATGCCGGCAAACGAACCGTTGAATGCGGTCAGGTAATCGTTCGAATTCACTACCGGTTGCGGCATGACACTATTCGCTTCAATACAGCTTTGACTCGCACTTGTTAGAGTGTGCTATTCCAGAGAATTTGCTTGAGCAAGGTATCCGTGGAGACGAGCCGCTGTGCTAGCAGCATGGCGATTTTACGCATGACTTCAAAACCCACTTTTGGATGTTGTTCGAGGTAGCTCATAAAGACTTTTCCATTGATGCGTATTGCCTCGACCTCGCCACGGCAACGCACTGTGGCGGTACGTTTACGGCTGGTGATCCAACTAATCTCGCCGAAGATTTCTAAATCTTGTTTTGAAATGGCTACGTCGCTGCTGACCGATGCCGAACTGCTTGAGATCACTTCTACTGGACCTGAGCACAACACAAACACGTCGAAATTTTCGCTTTCATTTTCGTGAATTAACACATCGCCGTCGTTGAGCTGCAAGCGCATTGAAAATTTAGCGATCTCCTGCAGCGCGTCGTATTCCATATCTTTGAACAAATACGTATTGAGCAGTTCGTTAATCATGCGCATGTCGCCATCAAGGAGGGATTGGAAAAGCATAGCACTTGCACCAAAAAAAACCGTATCCTCGCTGTCACGTTAGAACTTTTGCGCGTACCACGCGTTCAAATGCTCTGATTCGGCGGCTTCCGGTTTGCATCAAATGAATAAAACTCTGCTTATCAGTAGTTCCATGCTTGCTGTAGGTATTGGTTTGGGTCTGGGTGTACAGGTTCTGCTCCGCGATGATCCGCCCGCTGCCCTTACACCTGCCGAGGCCGTCACGACACTCAGCCCGGCGTTGGCGCCAACTGCGGAAATTACACCGGTTATTAACCAACATAACGCTACAGATGCCTTACAAAAGGAAATCGCCGCGCGTCAGCAGCTCGCACAAAATGTGGCGCGGCTCGAAAAAGAATTACATGAATTAAAAACTCAACTCAGTCCGCAATCCACCACCGGCAAACCTCCGGCCCAACCCGCCGCAGCGCCGTCACAAGAAACACAAACCAACGAGCCGGTGTTCGACGAAGACGCACTGCGTGCAGCGGGCCTGAGCATGACAATGGTGAAGCAAACGCGCGAACGTTTCGAACAACTGGAAATGGACCGGCTCTTTCTGCGCGATCGCGCCATCCGCGAAGGCTGGATGGGTACGGTGCGTTACTCGAACGAAGTGGAAAAACTCGAAGGACGCAAGCAAGACATTAATAACTCGCTCGGCGATGACGGCTACGATGCGTATCTGTATGCCACCAATCAATCCAATCGCGTGGTGATTCGCGACATGCTGCAAGGCTCACCGGCGAAGGCCGCAGGTTTGCTGCCCGGCGACGTCGTTTTGAGCTACGACCACAAACGCATGTTTGCCACAGGCGATTTACAAAAAGCGACCGCCGGCGGCAAGGCGGGCGAGACGGTCGCGGTTGAAATTCTGCGTAACGGCCAGGCCATGACGCTCTACCTCACACGCGGTCCGTTAGGCGTATATCTGGATGCCGATAGCGCCAAGCCGCAATGATCGCTCGGCTCTAATAAGTCAACACTTAACCCCGGTACCGCCCAGACCGCAATACCCGCCGGGATTTTTTGCCAGATATTGCTGGTGATACTCTTCTGCGAAATAAAATTCCGTAGCGTCGGCGATCTCGGTGGTAATCGCCGCATAACCCTGGGCAAGCAGATTTTTCTGGTAGCGATCACGTGACGTCAACGCAGCCGCATGTTGTTCGACGCTATAGGTATAGATTCCGGAACGGTATTGCGTACCCACATCATTGCCCTGCTGCATGCCCTGCGTTGGATCGTGCGCTTCCCAAAACACCGTGAGCAGTTGTTCAAAACTCACCTTGGCCGGGTCGTAGACCACGCGCACCACTTCGTTATGCGCGGTCATGCCGCTGCACACTTCTTCATAACTCGGATTGCGCGTGTAACCGCCGGCATAGCCCGCCGCCGTGACGTAAACACCAGGCACCGGCCAGAACTTGCGTTCCGCACCCCAGAAACAGCCCATACCAAATAACACGATTTGCATACCGGCCGGAAACGGTCCTTCCATCGCGTGCTGGTTAACAAAATGCAGCTTGGGTACGGGTAGTTTTTGGTCCCGGCCCGGCAGTGCTTCTTTATTGGACGGCAGACGGGTTTTCTTTTCGCGCCAGAGCATAATCGCCTCCTATTAAAGGGTTGCTGTTGTTGACATCAACAGACGTTGCGGATGTGCCTTCCTCCGCTTTTAAAATAAAGCGAGGTGGAAAGGCTTAGCGCGCACGCTGCCAGTTTTCTTCGTGACCGGTGACAGTGCGTAGTAGCAACACTTGATCGGTTAATTCGAGAATCTCTTCGCTGGAGGCATAGCCCGGCGCGAGGCTTGCGACGTCGGATTCGATAATCAGTAAATCAAGATGCCCGCGTTTGAACCGCCACGAACCCGCGTATTTTCCGTCGACCACCGCATTGCCGGCAAAATCGAGGTGCTGCAATGCGCCTGTGAGGCTGCCGTCGCCGTGCAACTCGAGATGATTTACGCGGCCACCGTCGTCGCTTTCCCAAGCACCGGTCAGTTGCTGCTCCGGTCCGCCGCAGGCCGCGAGCACAACGCCACACAACACTGCAGAGATGCTTCGACGCACGACATTCACACCGCACCTGCATGCAAACGTGCCAGTGCTGCGCCATTGTCAAGAACAGCACGCACTGCATTAGCCGCCGCGCTCAGCGTAGGGAAACGGCGTAGATGATGCAGACATAATGCGCCAGATAAAATTAAACTGTCACGCACCGGGCCATCGACGCCCTCCAGTGCCGCGATTCCTGCGCGCGCTGCGGCGCGTCCCATGGCGTCGATGTCCACGGCGATGGCAATGTCATCACCCGGGCGCGCCGCTTGCGGCAGATCCGCCGGTAGCGGAACACCGCGCGTGGTTTGCGCAATGCCCAAGGATTCTGGATTGATTTCGAAATCCTGTTCTTCGCCCTTGTCGTGAAACGCATAACCCTTACCCGCCTGACGCAACGAAGGTATGATGCCGCCTTCCACACCCCGCACCAGTAGCGCCGAGTCGAAGCCCGCATGCCGCGCCAGCAAGGCATAAATACGCGGATAGGGTTTATGCACGTACCCGGAAACCAGGTGGGTTTTGCGCTTGCCGCTGATCGGCCGCAGCGACGTTTCAATAGTTGTCAATACCGGACGCTTCACAACCAGGGTGCGCAAATCGGTGAGCGCATGCAGCGCCGGACAAAACTTGCTTTGATCCACATAGGCCCAGCCGATGCGCGGGTCGCTTAAGCGCTGCGCGGCCTGCTGTACCGGCAAATCCACTGCGGCGCCCGCCGCACTCAATACCCGCCGGTGCGTGCAGCCGTATTTCGGCCCCATGCTTGCCACGCCTTGCGTGATCGCCGGTACACCGCATGCTGCCAATACTGCCGGTAAAAACGGCGCAGCGGGCAAGGTGCGGTTGTAACCGTCGTACGGGTCGGAAATGTCAACAACCTCATCGACCTCGGCGGTGACGCTCTGCGTCACGGCCAGCAACGCATCTAACACGCCGCGCATTTCGTCGTCGGTTTCGCGCTTCATGCGCAGCGCGATCAGAAAGATCGCCGCCTGCACCGGATGCGCATTGCCGTCGAGAATCGTCCGCATACCGCGTTCGGCTTCCTGCTGAGAGATATCTTTGCTCAGTTCCGGGCCGGTGGCGATGCGTTGAATAATCGAACGCATTAAAACCTGCGGGTCGGTGTCGCTCACGAGTTCACTCCCAAATGCACATAAATGTCTTGCCCGTCTACTTTCACTGGATACACGCCAGCAATACGCGCCGCGCCTGCACCGTGATGCATTTCATGGTGCCAGGTGAAATGTCATATAGCGCTGCTACCTTAATGTAAGCCTCAGCCATAAACTTCCTTTGCAAAATTATTTAGACACTAATGGTAGCCGACGCTCCGTCGTGCAACACCTACTCTTTCGGGCAGGGCGTCAGGTCGTAAAATCCATTTCTTTACCAGTGAATGGACAACGAAAGCGCAACTGCACGGCATTGAGTTGCAAGCCAGCGGGGCTTTTGTTGCCGGTGCCGTATTTAGGGTCGCCGATCACCGGGTGGCCCACACCA
>JACQEQ010000165.1 GCA_016200445.1 Gammaproteobacteria bacterium
GCAGGCGAACGTCGAGCTGCCGCAGGACATGCTGCAGGTGAAGGCCGTCGAGGCCGCCGGCATCGGCCTGTTCCGCACCGAGTTCCTCTTCATGAACCGCGAGACGCTGCCGGACGAGAACGAGCAGTTCGAGGCCTACCGCGCGGTGGCCAAGGGCATGGGCGGACTGCCGGTGGTGATCCGCACGCTCGACATCGGCGCCGATAAAACCCTGGAAGGCAGCACCACCATGCATTCCGCGCTGGGCCTGCGCGCGATCCGTTATTGCCTGGCCGAGCCGCAGCTTTTCAATACGCAGTTGCGCGCCATTTTGCGCGCCTCGCATTTCGGCAATGTGCGCATCCTGATTCCGATGCTGGTATCGATGAACGAATTGCGGCAAACCTTTACCGCTCTCGAACTTGCCAAGGATCAGTTACGCGCCGAAGGCAAGAAATTCAACGAGAACATTCTGGTCGGCGGCATGATCGAAATCCCCGCCGCCGCCATCGCGCTGCCGATTTTCCTGAAAAAGCTCGACTTTCTTTCGATCGGCACCAACGACCTGATTCAATACACCCTCGCCATCGACCGCACCGACGATAGCGTGGCCCACCTCTACGACCCGCTGCACCCAGCCGTACTGCACCTGATCGCCAGCGTGATCCAGCAGGCCAACGCCGCCAAGGTGCCGGTAGCGGTGTGCGGCGAAATGGCCGGCGACGTGGCCCTCACCCGTTTGTTGCTGGGCTTCGGCCTGCGCGATTTCTCCATGCACCCGGCCAATCTCCTGACCGTGAAACAGCGCGTGCTGATGAGCAACCTGCCGGACAACGAAGCCATGGTGCAAAAAATCCTGCAGGCAGACGACCCGGATAAGTTGCGCAGCCTGCTTGCCAAGCTGAACGACTAAGCGCTGACCATAGCGCCGGGACGCGGGCCTCCATACAAAGCCCGCGCCAGACTCCATTCCGGATTGTTAAAGAACACGCCGCATGGCGCATGCCTGCTGATTCCACGACAAAACAGGCTGCATTTATGCGCCAATTTATTCAATTCGTCATTTTTTCAAGCGATTGAATTTGTTGGCGAAAATGAATAAACAAATACAATCTGGAAAAAATTTTCTGCCGCTTTGCGCACCCGTTGCAGTCACATCATTAGCGCAGATACGCACGGGCAAATCCACGTAAGCCTGTTGACGTTTTGGCTTGGCGGCTTACAGAGGTTGGGCGTCTGGGGCAGAAGGCGCGGGGAATATGTGGTGTATTGATAGCGTCAAGTCGCTGGCCGCGACTATCGGGGCAGTGATGCGAGGGCGTGTACATTGCATCCATGGGGCGGGCAAATCAGGCAGACCGTTCGATACGCACAAAGCCGTTCCTGTGCTTGTCTTTCAAGACGGTAACTGGACCTAGCCTGCCCAGATGGGTTGTTCGATCAAGCGCTGCAGACGATGTATGCGGCGCACAGATACGCCAATAATTGAATGGCAAAGGCAGAATTCAGCCAGTGAGACAATCTCATATTTTTATGAGATAATCTCATCCCATGGAGTATGCTGAGTTTAGACGACACCTCGGGAAAGCTGGCATATCGCTCAATGATTATGCTGCACTACTTCATGTCCGGGCCAATTCGATCTCTAACTACGCCAAAAAGGGCGTAGTGCCGCAGCAGCACGCGTTGCTCTCAGTAGCGCTTGGAGATGCCGGGGATCGCGGGATAGACCTACGGGCATTGTTCACTCGCTATGGCGTCTATGCAGAGCCAACGCAAACAAAAATCGCCGTGTTGGAAAGCTACCGGAAGCCACAACATCGGCGCAGGCCAAAATAATGAGTCTGAGAGAGACGCACTGCGCCGAGCAGCTAACCGGGGCCCGTTCGCTAGCGAGTGAGCTGGTCAATCCGGCTTCCTTCTTACAGCTAGTGGAAGCCGCTCGAGACAAGACTCGCGTTTCTGGCCTCACCCATAATTTCTATCGCTATCCTGCTCGCGTTTCTCCAAAATTTGTGCGGGCTGCAATCGAGATGTTTACCGAACCTGGCGACATCGTATACGACCCCTTCATGGGGGGCGGCACTTCGCTAGTCGAAGCAATTGCTCTTGGAAGGCATGCAGTCGGAACAGACATAAGCAGTCTGGCGACGTTTGTTTCCGAAGCGAAAACAAAGATCCTCTCGGATCGGCAACTGTCCGCGTTGTCTGATTGGGCCGAGTCCCTCGCAGAGTCTGTAAACATTCGAAAGCCAGCGCCAACATGGGCTGAATATGAGGCCGCTGGCTACCATAAGCATTTGGGATCGAGTTTCACGTGGCGCCTTCGGAAGGCGATTGAACAGGCTTTGGGTAGTGCGATTTCCCTCCCGCCCACTCAGGAAGTTTTTGCGCGTTGCGTGGTTTTACGGACGGCGCAATGGGCGCTGGATGGTCGTAAGCAGCTACCAACGGTTGATGAGTTTCGTAACGCACTAATCGATTACGCGTTTGAAATGCTTGCCGGGGCGCGAGAACTTAAGTCTGCAGTAGAGACTCATGTTGAGAAAATTCCTCAGGCAATCTGCATTAATCGCGCTGTAGAAGGTCTTGAGAGAACTCGTTTATTCGCCGCTAAGAAACCACGTTTGGTACTTACCTCGCCGCCGTATCCAGGGGTTCATGTGCTCTATCACCGTTGGCAGGTTGACGGTCGCAAGGAAACAGCGGCGCCGTTCTGGATAGCCAACAAATTGGACGGATCAGGCGCCTCGTACTACACACTGGGTGATCGCCAAGCAACCGACAATTGGACGTATTTCGAAGGTTTACAGAGGAGTCTGAGTTCAGTTGCTCAAATTTGCTCTGACGAGACGACCATCATCCAGGTCGTGGCGTTTTCCGACCCGAAACGACAACTGCAGCGTTATCTAGAGGTTGCCGAGGACGCGGGCCTTGAAGAGCTTTCTTTATCAAGCCTAGTCGATGACGAAGACGGTCGACTCTGGCGAACAATTCCAAATCGAAAATGGCATGCTGGCCAGATGGGGAATATCCCATCCAGCCAGGAAGTCGTACTTTTTCATCGACGCCGCAGAGGTCAAAAACCACCTACTTCGTGACGGACATTACCTTTAGTAGGGTCCTTCCGACTCGGTTGATTTCGCCACGCCAGGCATCGTATTGCAGGTCTGCCTTGCTCTCTTCCTCGCTTGTGGTTTTAGCATCTTTCGCGTGCAGGTACATCTGGTATAGGTGAAAGGCGACGTGAGACGTGTAGTGTGTGACACGCTCTTTCACTGTGCTTGCCTCCAATTTCCTTGAGATAAGTCCATCCTGATATTCCTTAAGGAGGACCATGTCTTCGTTGATGATCAATGTAAGCGGGCTTGAGTCAGATGGATCGCTGTAAGTACCTACATCTCCTGCTGTCCAGCGTTCGTCCTCGCTCCACAGGTACCCGGCCTCCCAATTATTCTCTTTGACATATTTCAAATCGTAAGGCGGTCTCCGCTGCGCGGACGGTATGGGCAGCACTTTCTTCAACCTCTTTGGCTGCGGGGGGGCCATCACCTGTCCCATAAATTTCTGTGCAAGTGTCTTGCCTCCTGGGCCTGTTGCGGTCACCTCGAATTCAAGAGAGTCGCTTAACGATATGGAGGACGGCACGATCACAAGTAGTTCAAAGCGGCCGGCACTTGGCCGACTAAAACTCATTTCGCGTATCGCGGGCTCAGTCAGACACTTGGCTGAGAATTTCCACGGCGCCAGGTTGCCCATCGCCAACTCGTCCTTGCCATCCCATCTCAATCGCACATGGGTTGCCGCGCCGGAAGCGACCAAAGGAATCGGCTGACGGCTCGTTACTTTCAAGAACGTAGGCTCATCCAACAATATCGGTGGCGGCGGCGGAGGGGACTTCACTCCCTTTTTACCAATTACGATACGGCGGTCCAGGTGCCGAGGTTCATCATGCCCTGCAATGTGCGCGGTGATGCTCAGAAGGCTCTCGACCGGATATTGGTCATCTTCGAAGTCCTCCGGCACCTTGAAGGTTAGGCTGAGTTTTTCACCTCGATCGGTACGGGTACGATCGATCTCCAACCCCTCGATCTCCGGCTTGCAGACGATTTGCAGCTCAGACGTATTTGCCCACTCTTCGATCGGACTTGTTGTGACCACGAGGGATGAGGATTCGTCAGGATGTAAACGAAATAATTGGCTAGGGGGTGACGCTAGCAAGTAGGGCGCATCGACAACCTCTCCGTCCTTGGTAGGACCTACAACCACATTTTGCGCACGACTAACGCCAACTCCTGGCCCCCTGTCCTTGCCTTCGCCAGGCTGGTACGCACAAGTATTGAAATGGTCGCCTTTCGCGTGGTGCGAATCGATTAGCTGATCCAGCGCCTTCTTAACCGCTTCATCACCGCTTCGCAATTCCGACAGCTCTCGTTCAGCTTCCTCTTCAAGCCGTTCTAGGTCTGGGTCACGCTTTAGGGTCGCAATTAGCCGAGAACTCATGGCTTGGTACACCTTGCCCTGGAAAAACCCCTGCCGGTCACCGGACATTAGGTCTGCGGTCGCCTCCGGTTTCAATCCGTCGAGATCGACTGCGACTAACATTCGATTGCGCAAATATTTCTTGCCTAAGTCGCGCACGATGAAAGTGTTGTCCCAAGCATCCTGCCGCTGGCCGTAAATCAAAAATACGCAGCATTCCTTGCCGCGCTTTAGATCTTCCAAGTAAGTACGGGTCGGTGTTTTGCCTGTAGTAGCCTGCACCTCGTCTTCCCCGAGATCCATTGGCACTTGCCCGTCCTCATCGTCAGCTTCATCGTTCCGTTTTGAAAGTACGATCACCCGAATACTCATACTTCCGAGTTCATCCAGGGTCGAGTCATAAGTCTTATCGAGGGTGGAGGTCATTTTCGACATTGGCAGGTCCTAGGCAACAAGAAGCTGATCAAAGGTTTTGTCGAGGTTTTTGTATTCTGGCTTGATGTTTGTCAGACGATAGCCGTTGCCATATATTGGCGCCTCCGTTCCTGCGATGTTGGTATCGAACGGATATACGGGGTCATAAAGAACGTGGTTTAGTTGCTGGTATAGCGA
>JACQEQ010000166.1 GCA_016200445.1 Gammaproteobacteria bacterium
ACTAATTCGGATTCGAGTACTTGGCTGACAGCCAACGAAAGTTTGTCGTGATGGGCGGCGCTGCTGTTGGAGAGGTGGTCGATCAAGGCAGTGATGGATTGCATGAGCGTCTCGTTTGGTAACGTTAATGTTGTAGTGAGGCAAGCAGCGCTTGCACCAGGAGTTTGATGTCATCGCTGTTGCGCGCGTCGACTTCGAACACGGGGAAAATCTGCTTGCGTTCGTACAAGCGCTGTTGAAAATCCGCGATGCTGGCTTGATCCAGTACTCCGGAACGCGTGACTCCGATAACGACGGCATGGTTACGCGCGAATTCGTCGAACTCATCGAGATAAAATTCCATATTGCCGAGCGGATCGGCATTGTCGCGATTCACCAGCAATACCAAACCGATACCGCCGCGCGCTAATATCTTCCACATAAAATTGAAGCGCTCTTGCCCGGGTGTGCCATACAGGTGGATGCGCGCGCCGTCGTCGAGCGAGATGTAGCTGTAGTCCATCGCCACCGTGGTGGTGTTCTTCATCTTGATGGTGTCGTCGGTGCAGCGTACATCGGTCGACACCGGCGGCGCGTCGCTGATGGCGGCAATCGCAGTGGTTTTTCCCGCACCCACCGGCCCGGTGAAAATTATTTTGTCAAGCATCGGCATAACTTACCCCCGCAAGCTCAGGCGCTGGGCGATGCGGCTGAATAACGACCTTGCCTCATCGCTCACGCTGCGCTGCTCCGGTTCGGCGGCGGAAATTTTGTCTCCCGCATCGATCAAATCGACCGCGTACGACGCGTTGTAGAAATTCACGATGGCTTCGAAGGGCAGTTGCGTCAGCTCCGCGAGCTTGATCAGATTCAATGGCTGGCGCGCCAGCGCTGCCGCAATTTTCAGATGGCTCGCGACGAAGTTGTCGCGCGAAAAATTCGGCCAGGCGCGCAGCTTGACTGCCTGGTAGGCGTTGTGTCCGGGCAACAGAACACCGCCCGAACATTCCACTCCAGCGGTCCACAGCAGAGAATATAACGGACTAAGCAGCAGACCTTGGCTAGCGTTGGCGTAGTCTGCCCGTGTGAGTATTTGGACACGCAGTTCCTCGAACGGCACCGTATACAGTTTGCGCAGCGTGCCGGAGGTGGCGGCTGTGGCAATCACGCGCTGTACACCGTCGACATACACCACCGGGCAGCCCGTAGCTTGGATACGCAGATATTCGCCCTGTTCTTTGGCGCTCAATAAAACGCTGAACAGCGTTTGCGTTCCGGCGGTGGCCGCCGTAGCGGTTGCTGCTTGTTGTTCGGCGAGTTGCGCCGCCATTTTGGAGAATAGCCGCCGCAGTACATCGCACAGTGCAGCGGGCGCCGGCGGTTTAGCAAGCGCGATCAGATTGGTGCCGTGGTTAGGTTGCTCCGCGAATACCAGTTTCACCTGGCCGGCGCGGCTCACCTTCAGGATTTGCTGGCCATATTTACTGTCAAGATCGAATACCAGGAGATGCGCTTCGCGCAAGCTGCCCGGCAAAAGGCGCACACGCACGCCATCCTGCGCTAGCTTTTTAATCGCAGTCGCGAGGATGCCTTTTTCGTGCATGCCCAAGAACGGTGCTGCAAGTTGAAGTTCCGGAAGTCGAATGGTCATCATGTTCAAGGTCGCTCATGGCATCAAACAGTAGGTACTCCCGGCAGGCGCGCCAAGAGCCTGCTTTGCGGCAAGGTCCAAGCCGTGCGTCGCGTCAGTTCGTCACATAGCAGGTTAGCGTGAGCGTGCTGGCAAATATGAGTGAATGGCATTAGCGGTAAGCAATATTGAGACATTTTCCCCAATTTCCCTCACTGCTTCTCCAGTGCCACCGCGCGCCACCGATACTCACCTCAACGAACATGCAATTGGAATGTGAGGCCTATGAGCACGCAACGCCACCACCAAGTAAAAGTGCAGGATCTTGACGATTCGGAACGTCTATTGCTGAAAATGATTTTCTCGGTCTCGCGCCAGACGCCGACGCGGCAACATGGCTACGAAATCTGCGCCGATAGCGGCAACTACGACATCGTAATTGCGGCACGTGACGCCGTTCACAACGCCGGCGCAGTTCCGCTGTTGGTGTTGACCGATGTCGCAGGTCCCAATCGGATCGAGCGCCCGCTCTTGGCGTCGCGCGTGCTGCGCATACTGGATGACGCCGTTACGTCGAATGTGTCAAAACCAGATGCATACGCGCCGCTTGCGGCAGTGCAAGACATTCTCAGCGCACCAATCCAACGCGAAGAACGCCTCGCGAATTTTTCGATCAGTGCGGAGGAAGCGCAGGAACTTGCCATCGTCCAGGACGATGCCCTGGAACATCCCGCCAATCACGAATCCGCTCTAGAGTCGATTGCGCCTGTGCTCGCGGCGGATTCGTTACGGACAGCTGCGAGCGCCGGGCAGCCTGCTCAAGTTCGCCGCGTGTTGGTCGTTGACGATAGTGCATCGGTACGCAAACAGCTGGAAATCGAGTTGACGCACTTCGATGCTGAAGTGGACTACGCCGCATCCGCGCGCCAGGCCATCGATATGATCGAAGCCAATCGCTACGACATCGCTTTGCTCGACGTGGTGTTGCCGGATTGGGATGGTTTTTCTATTTGCAAAAAAGTAAAAGCCGAGTCTCCAAGCACGATTGCCGTGATGTTGACATCAAAAGCAACCCAAGCAGACAAATTGAAAGGCACGCTCGCTGGATGCGATGCGTACCTGGTGAAGCCGGTTGGACGCCGTGCCTTCCAGGCGGTGGTTATTAAGTACTTGCCACCCGCCAAAACCAGCCATTCATTGAGCGCATGATTTAGTCAAGAATAAACCCCTGGAGAAGACACCATGACTATTCGTAAAGTACTCGTCGTCGATGATTCCGCTGCGGAGCTATCGAACATCAAGAGCATCATCGCCGCCACCGGCTGCACGGTGCTGTCCGCCACTAACGGCAAAGAAGCTCTGGCACTGGCGAAAGCCGAGAAGCCAGACATTATCTTTATGGACATCATCATGCCGGACATGGACGGCTACGAAGCGACCCGGCGCTTGAGCAACGATGCCGACACAAAGAATATCCCGATCGTGTTTGTGAGCAGCAAACGCCAAAAAGCCGACCGGCTTTGGGGGCAAATGCAGGGCGGCAAAGGCTACGTCACCAAGCCGTTTACGCCGGAACAGATCATCGATCAGATCAAAGCGTTTCAGTAAGACAGTGGAGTAATGCCCGCTGTGCGGGGCGGAATCATTTGATCATGGCGCGGCGCAAACGGAGCATTCCTTCACCCTTGCAGGGAGGAAGGCGGTGCTTCGAGGTTGCTTAGTCAGGTTTAGTTCTAACAAGAGATGGGCCTATGTCGAACTCCAACGTCGTGGTGTTGCCGGTCACACGTGCCGCTGCGCGCGCAGACGCCGCAACTCCTGAGCAGCCGGCCGAGGAGGCGCGCATCTCGCGCTATGGATATCGGGTTGGTCCAATGACGCTGCTGGTTGCGCCCGGAATGGTGAGCGAAATCTCTGTATTGCCAGAGATCACACCCTTACCACGCAGCGTGCGCTGGTTAGCAGGTTGCACCAACATTCGCGGCAACATCGTGCCGGTGTTCTGTCTGCACCCGCTGATCGATGCCGTGCGGGTGCGCGCTGATCGGCCCACGGTGCTACTGCTGGATCGTGGTACGCGCATGCTCGGATTGCTGATTGACGGTTTGCCCCAGGCATTGCTGCAAACCGCTACCGCCAGCGAACTATTACCGCCGAATGATGCGCTGTCTGGATTTATTCGTAGTGGATTTGTCGTGAATGGGAACCTTTGGCTCGAGTTCGATGCGCACGGATTTTTTACGCAGCTCGCCGCCAATTCAACCTCGTCTCGAAGCGCCGCACAGCGCAAGACACGTTCGGAGTAACGCCATGCAGCTTAATCAAATCAATATCCTCAACCACCTCAACATCGGATCGCGGCTGGTGCTGTTGATCGCCGTGCAAACGGTAACGGTGGTGATCATCGGTGCAACCGCACTGTATGGGTTGAACTACGCCCGGCAGACGACGCAGACGCTGAATACCGAGACCATCGAGCAAGTTACGCTCAATCAATTGAACGAAGTGTTACGTGCGGATTTTCTGGCGACGGTCAATGACGTCCACAACGGCCGCATCAGCTGGGAGCAGGGCAGCGCGAACCTGCTGGGTGCACGCAATCTATTTGTCAATAACTGGGCAGAATATCGCGCCGACAAGCCGGCGGCGGATGTCCAAGAAATCGATGAAGCACTGGGCGGCGAATATCAGAAGGTGCTTGCCGCGATGGACGACCTGGATAGCATCTTGAACGCCAAAGAAACCGAGCGGCTGAACGACTTCGTAAACAATAGCGTGGCGCGCCAGATCACGCCATTTCTCACCGAATTAAACGATCGCGTCGCCGAGCAGCAGCTGGAATCCGGCGAGCTGTTCAAGCTCATGTTGAATCGCGGCAAGAATCTTTTGTATGGCAGCGCGTTACTGGTGCTGTTCGGGCTCGGCTTGGCGACCACGCTCGGTTACTTCATCTTCCGTTCCATCGTGCGGCCGATTAAGCAAATTGCAACCACGGTAAATCAGGTGGCGCAGGGCGATTACTATGCACGCACCCAGGTCGCTGGCAATGACGAGTTAGGTTCGCTGGGTTTTGCATTCGATAACTTACTAGACGATAAAGTCGCGACCCTGGTACAAGCCGAAAAGGAAAATGAACAGCTCAATGAATCCGTCATCAATTTGCTGCAAGCGGTGTCGAAGCTAAGTCAGCGCGATCTCACCGTTCGCGTCCCCGTGACCGAGGACGTGGCTGGACCGGTGGCCGATGCGTTGAATCAATTTACCAGCGAAACTTCAAAGGTGTTATTGGGCGTGCGCCGCATCGCCGAACAAGTCGCACGTGCCACCAGCGTGGTGAAGTCGCAATCCGACATCGTGATCGCGGTCTCCGACAAAGAGCACAGCGACGTGGTCGCGACACTCAGCGCGCTGGATATCGCGGTGGTCACCATGAACGACATCGCCCAGTTGGCGGACGCCTGCAGCCGCGCCGCTGAAAATGCTATCGGCTCCACGCATACGGCACTGACGACGGTGACCAGTACGGTCGACGGTATCAATGGCATTCGTACCACCATTCATGAGACCGAAAAACGCTTGAAACGCCTGGGCGAACGTTCGCAAGAAAT
>JACQEQ010000168.1 GCA_016200445.1 Gammaproteobacteria bacterium
CGGAATCCTGGGCGATGGCCACGATCTCGGTGTAGTTGGGACTCGAGAATTCTTCCTGATTCAGCGACAGATAAAAACGCGGCGTGGCCTGGCCGATGTAGGTTGTGTACTGCCTGACCTCGGCATCGTTTTGCAGCAGCGCTTCGACGCGCGCGGCCGCCGCTTCGCTCGCCGTGAAACTAGCGTCTTCCGGTAGCCGCAAGCTGATCACCATTTCCGGGCGATTCGAGTTCGGAAAGAATTGCTTGGGGACCAGCGTGAACGCCAGCATCGCGACCACGAACGCGGCGGCGGTGACACCGATGGTTTTCCAGCGGTGTTCGATGCAGGCATTTACCACGCGCCGGAAGATCTGATAGAACCGGCCGTCGTAAATGTCATGGTGCGTTCCAACGGATTTCTTTTCCTTGAGGATCAGCGATCCCAGATACGGCGTCAGCGTGATCGCAACCACCCAGGAAATCAGCAGCGCCATCGCTGTCACCCAGAAAATCGCGCTGGTGTATTCCGATGCGGCGCCCTTCGACAAGCCAATCGGCGCAAACGCTGCTGCGGTGATGAGTGTGCCAGTGAGCATCGGGAAGGCGGTCGAGTCGTAGGCGAAGCTGGCGGCGCGCAGTTTGTCGAAACCTTCTTCGAGTTTGCGCGCCATCATCTCGACCGCGATCATCGCATCGTCGACCAACAAGCCGAGCGCGATGATCAGCGCGCCGAAGGAAATGCGGTGCAGCTCGATCCCGGCGAGCTTCATGCCCAGAAATGTCAAGGCCAGCACAATCGGAATCGTCAACGCCACCACCAGGCCGGTGCGCAAGCCCAGCGATACGAAACTGACGATCAGCACGATGATCACCGCTTCGGCCAGCGAACGGTTGAATTCGCCCGCCGAGCGGCGCACCACCTCGGGTTGATTCGCAACCGTCGCGATCTCGATGCCGACCGGAAGCTTTGCGCGCAACGTGTTGACGCGCGCGTCAACCGCGTTGCCCAGCTTGGTGACGTCAAACCCGCGACGCGTCGTGATCGCGACGCCGATGACTTCTTTGCCCTGGTGGCGCATCTTCGACTCCGGCGGATCGACATAGCCGCGCTTGACGTCGGCGATGTCGCCGAGCCGGAACGCATGCCCGTTCACGCGGATCGCGGTGTTTTCGATGGCATCGACGCTGGCAAAGCTGCCGCTGACGCGCACCGCGATATTGGTCTCCGATGTGTTCACGCGCCCGGCGCTGCCCATCTGGTTTTGCGCGCGCAGCAGCGCCACCAGTTGCTGCGGATCGATGCCCAGCGTGGCGAGCTTCTTGTGCGAGAACTCGATGTAGATTTTTTCATCCTGCACGCCCAGCACATCGGTTTTTTCCACGCCCTCCACGCGCAACAGATCGGCGCGCAGCAGGTCGGCATAGCGCTTGATGTCGGCATAGGCAAAGCCGTCGCCGGACACCGCATAGATGTTGGCGTAGGTGTCGCCGAACTCATCGTTGAAAAACGGACCCGAGGTCCCGGCGGGTAAGGTGGCCTGAATGTCGGCAACCTTCTTGCGCACCTGGTACCAGGTCTCGTCAACATCTTCGGAGCGGGTTGCGCCGCGCAGCGACACGAACACCACCGACTCGCCGGGCTTGGAGTAGCTACGCAAATAGTCGAGGTTAGGCGTGTCCTGCAAGCGCAGTTCGATTTTGTCGGTCACCTGCTGCTCGATTTCCTGCGCGGTGGCGCCGGGCCAGACCACGCGCAACACCATCATCTTGAACTTGAACTCGGGCTCCTCTTTGAGGCCGAGCGTGGCGTAGGCGAACAGGCCGCCCGCCGTCAGCAACAGCATGAAAAACAGCGTCAGCGCGCGATGCGTGAGCGCCCACTCCGAGAGATTAAAACGCGAGGGTTGATAGCTGATGCTCATGGCTTTGCTCCTGCGACCAGTACGTTATCCATCGCCCGGACGTGTTGGCCTTCGGTCAACATATTCGCCCCGGCGGTGATGACCACTTGACCGGCGGCAAGGCCGGCGAGGATTTGCACGCTGTCGCCTTGTATCGCGCCGGGCGTGACCGGTACCCGGCGTGCGGTTAAGGGCTCACCTTCCGCGACCCATACCGAGGCGTGTTCGCGATCACGTGTCAGTGCGGTCAACGGCACGCTGATGATTCCGGCATGCGCTGTGGAAACGCGCACCTCGGCACTCATGCCGTACGCCAAATCAGCAGCACGGCTTTGCACCGACAGGCGCGCCGGGTAAGTCCGGCTCGCCGCATCGGCAATCGGCGATAATTCGCGCAGCCTGCCGGGATAAATCGCGTCAGGTTTTGACCACAAGCCGATTTCGAAGCGTTCGGCATTTTTCACCGCGTCGAGCAGATGCTCGGGCACGCTGAAAGCGATTTCCGTTTCGTCCAGCCGCGCCAGCCGCGCAATGGTTTGCCCAGACGTCACGACCTGGCCCGACTCCGCTTCAATGGCGGTAATCACCCCGGCGTGCGGCGCGATCAAGGTGCCGTAGCCGGTTTGATTCATCGATTGCTCGGCCGCAGCCTGCACCGCAGCCGCCTCTTCACGCGCCTGCGTGAACTGCGACTCACGGCGCTCGAACTCGGCCTGACTGATGAAATTCTTGGCGCGCAACCCGGCGAAACGTTTGAAGTCCGCTTCGGCGAGCAGCGCCTGCGACTCGGCCTGCGCCAGACGCGCGCGTGCGCCGGTCTCGGACAAACGCAGGTCTTTGTTATCCAGCCGCGCCAGCACTTGACCGGCGGCCACGACCGTGCCGATTTCAATCCGCCGCTCCAGCAATTGACCAGAGACGCGGAACGCTAGCCGCGTCTCGTGCCGTGGCTTGACTTCACCGGCGAACGTAAACGTGTTGGCGTGGCCGTTGACGGCCGTGACGGTGCGCACCGGGCGGCTGATTTCCGGTTTGTCTTCTGCCTTCGAGCACGCGGCGAGTATTCCGGCGGTGATTAAAACAGTGGTAATAGTCAACAAGCGGTTCATTTGAGTCTCCTTGGTCAGTGGTAAATTCAGCAACCCGGCTTTTGGCCGGGTGTTTTTTATGTTCCGGAGCGGCGAGAGCGCATGCTCATCTGTCCCGGTTCGTGTTGCGGACGCTCGTGTCCGCGCGGTTCAACATCAGGTCGGCGAGTAAACACGTCAGCAGTTGCTCGCCGGAGTTGAAATCGTAGTGCCGCCCGGACGTCATGTTTTCCAGCCGTCCCGACAATTTCCCGTGCTCGGGTAACGCGTCGCGATGCAGCTTGAGCACGTAGCTGCGCGCGCTGGGGTAAGGCAAGCGAGGATCAAGTGTCATGGCCGGTCCCGTGTGTGGTAGTGATGTGAATGCAAGCGTAGCCAGCACGGTGTCGCAGGTCGTCAGGAAACGGTCGGGATTCGGTCTGGATTCACGCGCCGATAGAGCGAGCGTGCGAGTGTGTTGCAGGCGGCGAGCAAAACCGCGCCCGGCTGAAGGCGCCAGTTCACGATACGTGTACGGCGGCTAGCACCGTGCAGGCACCACGCACAGAAATGCGCACAGTTGTTGGTGAAAATCCGATAGCGGTGTTCACCGAGCCGTGAACGCGCGCGCTCGACGATCTGCTCGCGATCAAAGCGAGCAGGCGTAGTGCTTCTCACCCAGATGCCGCAGCCCTGCGCGAAACGTTCGAGCGAAACTTCTTCCACCGGACCGCGCCGGAAACCCTGCGAAAGCCCGGCGTAATGGATAACCCGGCCATCACCGGCGTACACCCCGTGGTGAAAATAAAATCCGCGCGGAGAAACCAGATGCGCAGCGAGTGGCGGTTGCTGGCCTGACAATAGCGGCTGATCATATTGTCGAGGTGGGTTACTGACAGCGGTCGTGACCATGGCGTGTCCTCCAGTTCGTGTAGGACAAAGCTACGCGACGATCAAAGATAAGTAGTTCGGAAACGGTCGGGATTCGGTCTGCTATTGGTTCGCGTTAAAACCTAAGACTTCTCGCACTGTACGACCGGAAGGTGTAAACGGAGTTCGTTCCCTTTAACTGTGGCAAAGGCTCCGCATCTTGCGAAAAACACCTGGATCATGGAACGTTGAACTCATGAACGGAATAATGCGCGTGCGGCAATTGGCGCGAGATGACCTCGATGCGGTGCGCCGAATTTATCTTGCGTCGCGGCGGTTGGCTTTTCCCTGGTCTGTTTGTTCATCCGGACTACGCCGGGCAAGGCATCGGAACGGAACTTCTGAACACGTCCATCAAAAACCTGAAGCGCCCTGTGTCGCTCAAATGCGCGCAGCGCAACACGGCGGCCTTGGCATTTTATCTACATCGCGGGTGGGTAATTAAAGACGCTGGCGTGGGGCCGGAGGGTGAGTATTTTCCGATGAGCATCCTGGATTAACCATCCGGTGCGTGAAAGTCACAATGCAAGTTCACTCGACTAGGCCTATCCTGACCGCATCACCACGCTACCCAACGTGCCTGCGCAGTAACTCCTGCGCCCTGACGACGAGCGGCGTGTCGAGGCCTTCGCTAAGGCCAGCGCAGGCTTCGCTCAACGCGTCGAGGTCTTCCGCAGTTGGGTTGTCGAGTTCGCACAGCGCGGCCAACGCTGTTAACTCCATCCATACCGAGCACTGCGCGCGGGCTTCACGCAACGCGTCCTGCATTGCGGCGCGCGCGGAGCCGGCGTCTCCTTGCGCATGCGCAATGCGTCCTTGCAGCACCAGCATCTGCGTCAGATAAACGCGTTCGCCCAACTGTTCCGCGAGTTGCATCGCCTCGTCGAGTTGCGCTTGGGCTTCCGGCCAGTCGCCCGCGAGAGCTAGCGCTTCGGCGCCATAGCTCAACACTTCTGCGGCGCCGGAATACATGCCAAGACCGGTGTTGTGAGTGTACGCCGCGCGGATGCGTTGGAATCCGTCACGCGGATTGCCGTGATGCGCGTCGGCCCAGCCACGGAACCACTGACTGGGTCCTTCGCCCTGCGCGAGGGCAGCTTCATCCACGATTTTGCGCAACGCGGCGGCGCGCGCGCCGACCCGCGCGGCATCGCGCAAACGAATCTCCAGCAAGGCGCCGAACCAGTTCACGACCATTTGCGACATCGGATGGCGTAAGCGGCTCGCCATTTCCCAGGCCGCATCGAGCCGTGCGCGGGCCTCATTTATGCGGCCCAAATGCAACAGCGGAACCGTGCTCGCGCCAAACATAGTTACACTTGGGTCGATGAGGAACGCCGCATATAACGCTTCTTCGCCAATCGCGTTGCATTGGGCGATGCCCTGTTCCATCCAGTCGACGGCTTCATGGTTCTTGCCTTCCAATACGCTGACCTGTCCCAGCAAGTTGCAGGCGCACATGAACAAGATGCCATTGCTGTGCGCTTTCGACAGCGCGAGCAGGTGTTCGCCCAACGCGCGCGTCTGCGCATATTCGCCGCGTACGAACAGCACCAAGCCCAAGCCGTGCAGCACCATCGCGCGCAACGGGTGTTGCGGAAACGCTTCGAGCAAAGTTCGGGCGCGCTCGAAAGCGCGTTTGGTTTCAAGCGCGCTGACACCGAGGAGTTGCGCGGCGGCCACCGCGCGCATCGCGGACAGCGCCAGCTCCAAGCCATCGCGCGCGCCGCCAGCAGGAGCGCGCGGCAAAAGTTCCAGCGCATGCGCGGTCAGATCCAGCGCCTCGCGCGGCGCGAAGTGGCGCAGCGCGTTCTCGGCGGCCTCGGCGTAGTAGCGCAGCGCCGCCATCAGCTCGTGGCTCAGCTCGAAATGCGAGGCGAGCTCTGCGGCCGTGACTGCGACGCCCGCCGCGCGGCTGCGCTCCAGCGCAACGGCGACCTGCCCGTGCAGCTGAGCGCGCGCGAGCGCGCCGAGGCGTTGATAAAACACATGCCGGTACAGCGCATGACGAAAACTGTAGCGCGCATCGAGCGCGCCGTCGTGCAGGCGGCCAGCCGCCGCGCTGCTCAGCCAGTGTTGCTGGCGCGTCAGTTCATCGCAGCGCTCGGCCACCCAACCAGCTTCGCGCTTCAGCGCGTCCGCCACCGGTTGGGGCCGGAACTCGACACCACAGACACTGGCGGCTTCGAGCAGCGCGCGCTGCTCCGGCGCGAGGCGCGCAATTTGTTTTTCAATGACCCCGGCGAGATTTTCGGGCACCTGCAACGGCATGATCGCCGCATCGGCACGCAGTTTCTGAGCCTCCGGTTGGAGGAGGCCCTGCGAGACCAAATCGTCGATCACGTTGACGACGAACAACGGCAACCCGTCGGTGCGTGCGTGCAGGGCGCGTACGAAGGCTTCGGAAACCTCGCGGCCTGGATAGCGGCCGCCGATGTAATCGGCAACGTCTTGCTCGGAAAACGGATCGAGCACGATCTCGTCGCACAGCCGATGCATCCGCAACTCATGCCGCAGCCCTTTCAAAGGGTGGTCTTCGGAGATCACCTCGGCCAGGCGAAAACTGGCGAGCCACATCAAGCGCGCGGGCGCACGGCGGCGGGCGATGTGGTTGATCAGATGCACAGTGGCCTGATCGCTCCAGTGCAGGTCTTCGGTGATCAACAATAACGGCTGCTGGTCAGTGTAGCGGTCGAGCAATTCACCCAGCTCGCGCAGCATGCGATCTTGGCTCGCGCCGAGCAATTCGCGGCGCAGCGCCTCGCGCTCGCTGTCGTTGCTCAACCATGGCAATTGCAGCAACCAGGTCGGCGCCACGTTGCGCATCATCGACACTAGTGCCGGGTCGTTACGACAAAGTGCAGCCAGCGCTTCGAGCACCGGTAGATACGGTTCACCGGCGCCGAATTGCTCGACGCATTGCCCATGCGCGCGCCGGACCGGGCCGAGCCCGGCGGCGAAATTGTCAAGCAGCGTGGTTTTGCCGACCCCGGCTTCACCGGCCAGCCAAACGATCTGCCGCCGTCCGGTGATGGCGTGGTTCCAGGCGGCGAGCAATTGGCTGAGCTCGAGTTGCCGGCCGATGATCGGCGGCGCGGAAAGATTTTGGACGTGTAAATCTACAGGTTGCAGCGACGCCGGTTCACCACGGATGTTACTCGCCGCTGGCGGTGGTTGAGTAGTCCCGCCAACAAAGCGATAGCCACGGCGCGCTACGGTTTCGATGTAGCGCGGTTGCCGCGCGTCGTCTGCGAGCGCAGCGCGCAACTCGCTGATCACCGTTTTGAGCACGGATTCGCTGACATGCTGATGCCCCCATACGGCATTCAGTAAATCGTCTTTGGTCACTAGTTGTCCAGGATGCCGCAGCAGCGTGCACAGAACATCAAACGCTTTGGGTGCCAGCGCTACCGGCAGCCCGTTCCGGGTCAGACGCGCATTGCCCTCATTCAATTCGAACGCATCGAAACGCAGTTGCAAAGTTTGCATGGTGGACATGAGCGACGGGTAACCTCCATTCGCGGAGTGAGATCCGATGTCTGGTAATCGGCCTGCTTACAAAAGCGACCTCAAGGTAGTTTTTCACTGTGGTTGAGGAGGTCGCGGCTATTTTACGGCGCTGGTGAAGCAAGCGCCATCGAACTACAACCCGCCGGGACTTTGTGGATACGCCGTAGCGCCTCTGTATCTGGTATAGTCAAATTCGGCAGCCGGGTTGGCTTAAGTTCGAGCAGCTGGTTATTTCTCAAAACAATCATGTCTTGACTTTTGTAGTGACGACTGAGGTTTAAGGATGCCGCCCCCGCCTTGAGCGGCTGACGGCGACAACAAAACATGCTCAAAAAACTCAGGGTGTGAATTCGGCACGCGTCTGATGTTGTGCGGCACACGTTCGCTATAGGACCATTCCGGGTATTACGGTGAGGCATTGGGACAGTGTTGTGCTTTAATTTTGCTTCGACATGACATTTTTAGTAAACGAAGCCCCTTCCTCCTTGCAGGGGAAGGGGGCTTAATTTTACTTTGCTAATAAATCCTCGCTTCATAATGCCGGTGGGCTCACCTATACTTTTCCCCAGCGTCACGCCGTCCGCGTGATGGTATCCGCCGCGAGGAAATCTCATTGAGCCTGTTCAGCTTTATCTCCAAGCAGTTCGTCGATGTTATTCAATGGACCGAACCGGAAGCGGGCGTGCTGGCTTACCGCTATCCGATGCAGGATCAGGAAATTCAAAACGGTGCGCAATTGGTCGTGCGCGAAATGCAGCGTGCGATGTTTCTCGACGAAGGCAAGTTCGCGGACAAATTCGAAGCGGGCACGTACACGCTTAATACCAACACGCTGCCGGTGCTCACCAACCTGCGCAATTGGGACAAATTCTTCGAGTCGCCGTACAAGGCCGATGTCTATTTTTTCAGCCTGCGCGAACAGATCGATCAAAAATGGGGCACGCCGCAGCCGGTGACGGTGCGCGACAAAGAATTCGGTGCGTTGCGGATACGCGCGCATGGCATTTATTCGTATCGGCTGACGGACCCGGAGAAGTTCTGGACCAAGCTGGTCACCAACGCCGACCGGTTCACCGTGTCGGAACTCGACGGGCAGCTGCGCTCATTGATCATGACGTCGATGGCGGCGGCGCTCGGCCGCAGCCCCGTGCCGTTTGTTGACATGGCAGCGCAGCAAGACGTGTTGTCGAAGCAACTTCAAGACGCCATCGCGCCTGCGTTTCTCGATTACGGTTTGGAGCTGCGCAGTTATTTCGTGCAAAGCATTTCGTTGCCGGAGGAATTGCAGCAGCATTTGGACAAGGCGGCGCAAATCCGCATGGTCGGCGAGCTCGGCCGCTACACGCAATTTCAAACCGCCGACAGCATTCCCGCAGCGGCCGCCAATCCCGGCGGCACCGCTGCCGTGGGCGCCGGTTTGGGTGTGGGCGTTGCGATGGGTCAAGCCATGATGGGGGCGATGAATGCGGGCGTGCCGAATGCTGCGAGCAAAGAAGACCCGTTCGCATTGATTGAAAAGTTAGGTGACCTGCTCAAGAAAGGACTCATCAGCCAGGAGGAGTTCGACAAGAAAAAAGCGGAGCTGCTTGGCCGGATCGGCTGATGAAATCTTTTCCCTGCCCAGCCTGCGGCGCGAGCATCGCGTTTCACTCGCCGGTATCGGTGCAAGCCGTGTGCACGCATTGTCAGTCCGTGGTCGTGCGTCGCGATGTCAACATCGAGACCATCGGCACCATGGCGGCGTTGCCGGAGGACATGAGCCCGCTGCACATCGGCAGCCAGGGGGTGTTCGGCAGCACGCAGTTTACGATTATCGGGCGCGCGAAAATGGCCTGGGCGCACGGCTACTGGAACGAATGGTTTCTGTGGTGCGATGACGGCCGCCGTGGCTGGCTGGCGGAGGCGCAGGGATCTTTCGCGTTCAGCTTCGAGTTGGAAGAGCCGTGGCCCGCCGATATCAAACGCGTTGTTGCTGATTTGAAGAAGCAGGTCGAACCAAAAAAATTGCTGGTGGCAAATCAAGCTTCGCTGAGCCATATCCAGGTAGGACACCTGTTCCGCTTTCACGGTGTCGCGTTGCAACTCATGGATGTCAAAGTTGCCCGCTGTTTGGGGAGCGAAGGCGAGCTGCCGTTCGCTGCCGCGCGTGGACGCTCCGCCGTTGCACTGGATTTTAGCGGTGACGACGGCGGGTTCGCCTGCATCGAATATTCATTCGATACCGCACGCGTGTTCATCGGTGAATATATGGAATGGGATGAATTGAAAATCGACGGCGTCCGCGAGCTTGAGGGCTGGACGTGACAGAGCCGATCTTGACATCAAACGACGGCGCCGGAATTCCGCAGGCACGATTAAAAGGCAAGCCCAAGCTATTCGATTGTCCCGCTTGCGGCGGCAGCATCAAGTTAAATGCAGTCGGCCACTCCATCCGCGCCATTTGCATACATTGCGGATCATTAATCGACACGTCCAACGAACATCTGCGTTTGATCCAGCGCATGCACGAGAAGCTGCGGCCTTCCGTACTGCAATTGGGGACGTATGGAACCTTGCAGGGGAAACGTTGGCAGGTCATCGGCTGGATTGAAAAACAGGATTCCGCGAGCCGGGTTTCATGGGATGAATATTTATTGTTCAACCCGTTTTACGGATTTCGCTTTTTGGTCGAGGCGCAGGGCCATTGGACCTTGCTTGAGGTCGTTAAAAGCAAAGTATCGGCCCCTGCGGGGCAGGTTCATGTGCAGTTTAGCGAACGTACATATGATCTGTATCAAGAGGGGAGAACGGAGGTAACCTATGTTGCCGGCGAGTTTTATTGGGAAGTGGCGCGCGGCGATGCCAGTATGGTCCGGGATTATATTGCACCGCCTTTTCTGCTCTCTGTAGAACGCAGCGATGGCGAAATCAATGTTGCACACGGCGAGTATCTTGAGCCGTCCCTGGTCGCTGCCACGTTTGGGTTAGGCGATAGAATGCCTGATGCGGATGACGTTGCACCGAATCAACCGTCACCTTACAAAGCAAGCTGGCGCGTGATCCGTAACACGGCGGCGTTGTTTATTTTTTGCGCGGTGATGATCCAGTTTGGCGCAATCAGTCTTGCAGACAATGAAACCGTACTGAGCAAAGACATCAGCTTTAGTGCCTCCGAAGCAGATAAGTCCGTGGTCATTCCCGGCCTTAAATTTTCTGACCAGCTCGCAGACGTGGTAGTGGAAACCACCGGCTTGCTCGACAACCAATGGATGGAGATCGACTTCGAGTTGGTGAACGACAAAACCGAACAGCGCTACAAATTCCGCAACGCGATGGAGTACTACAGCGGTCGCGATGGTCTCGACTATTGGTCAGAAGGCAGTAATCACAGCGATGCGGTGCTGTCCACGGTTTCGGGTGGTGACTATACCTTGGTTGCGGATACCGACACCGGGCCGCCCAAGGCAACGGTTGCATGGAGTCTGCGTATACGTCGAGACGTGGCGCTGTGGGCTAATTTTTGGACGGTGCTGTTGTTGGGTGGATTGATACCGCTGTACGTGCTGATACGTCACCACGGTTTCGAAAAGAAGCGCTGGTCGCAAAGCGACTATACCCCGGTGGTGTATCGAGACTCATCCGACAATTAGAAAAAATCGTCATGGCGACCTTCTACAAAATAGTGTGCGCGCTCTTGCTGGCGGGACTGACGGCCGGCCACGTGGTCGGCTGGAGTGTCGTCGATTTAGTGCAGTCCAAGACACGGTCCGCGTCGCATTCGGCCAACATCACCCACAAATAGGAGCCTTCAATGGAAGACATCATTTCACTGCGATCATTAATCGGCGCGCTGGTTTACTCGGCGGTTGGGCTGGTGTTGTTCTTCGTGACTTTTTTCGGGTTGGATCGCGCCGTGCCGCGTTTTAGCCTGTGGGAAGAGCTGATCGAGAAACAGAACCGGGCGCTGGCAGTATTTCTCGGTGCGATTGCGATCGGGATTTCCATCATCGTTTCCGCAGCGATTCATGGATAGTTCGGAAGCAACACCGGATACTTCGAGCATCGAACCGCAACGCAGCGCTAACGCGTCGATGACGTTGCTGCTGCTGTTCTCGGTTTTTGTCATCGCCACCTGCGGGTTGATTTACGAGCTCATCGCCGGAACGCTCGCAAGCTATTTGCTGGGCGATTCCGTCACGCAGTTTTCCACGGTGATCGGTTGTTATCTGTTCGCGATGGGCATCGGCTCATGGCTATCGCGTTACATCTCACGCCAACTGCTGCTGGTGTTTGTTCAAGTCGAGATTCTCATCGGCGCCGTCGGGGGCTCATCGGCGGCGGTGTTATTCCTGATGTTCGAGCATGTCGAATCGTTCCGTGTGTTGTTGTATTTCATGGTCGGTTTGATCGGCATGTTAGTCGGCATCGAGATCCCATTGCTGCTGCGCATTCTGAAGGACAAGCTGGAATTCAAGGATTTAGTTTCCAAGATCTTTACCTTCGATTACATTGGTGCGTTGTTCGCTTCGATTTTGTTTCCATTGTGGCTGGTGCCGCAGCTTGGTTTGGTTAAATCCAGCTTTTTATTCGGTATTCTGAATGTCAGCGTCGCGCTGTGGTTGCTGTACGCGCTGCACGAAAATATTCCTTTATTGCGTTTGCACCGCACCGCCGCCATCGCCACCGTATGCGCGCTGACGCTCGGCTTGGTATTTTCCGAAACGCTGGTGCACATCGCCGAAGCCGACAGTTATCACGGCAAAGTCATCTACGCCGAATCGACGCCGTATCAGCGGATTGTGTTGACGCGCGAGCACGATGATCTGCGGCTGTTTCTGAACGGCAATCTGCAATTTAATTCCCGCGACGAGTATCGCTACCACGAAGCCTTGGTGCACCCGGCGCTCGCCGCGCTCGCTAGCCCACGGCGCGTGTTGATCATCGGCGGCGGGGACGGGCTGGCACTGCGCGAAGTGCTGAAATATCCCTCCATCGAACACATCACGCTGGTTGATTTGGATGCGCACATGACGCAGTTGTTTTCAACACAAGCTCTGCTGGTGCAACTCAATCAAGGCGCGCTCGCCAGCGAACGTTTGACGCTGGTGCACCAAGACGCGTTCTTGTGGGTTAAATCCAATGCGGAACTGGCGCAACGCGAAGCGTTCGACGCCATCATCGTCGACGTGCCGGATCCGGCGACGTTCTCGATCGGCAAGTTGTACTCGCTGGCGTTTTTCAACGAACTGCACAAACTGCTCGCGCCCAATGGACTGGTTGTGGTGCAGAGTACTTCGCCGTGGGTCGCCCGAAAAACGTTTTGGTGTGTCAACAACACGCTTGAACAGGCGGGTTTTTTTACCGCGCCCTACCATGTGTATGTGCCCTCCTTCGGCGAGTGGGGCTACGTGCTTGCGGGCCAGCAGCCTTATGTTGCGCCGCGCGTTTTTCCAGCCAATTTACGCTTTATTTCGCGTGAAGCATTGCCGGCGATGTTTGCGTTTCCGTTGGATATGGCGCGGGTCGATACAAAAATACAGCGTTTGGACGATCAGATTCTGGTCCGTTATTTCGATGCGGAGTGGGGCGCGTATGCGTCGGCAAACTAATCGCTGCAAGCCATGAGGCGCCCGGGCTTTACTCGCCGCCGTTTTCTTCTTGCCGCCGCAACGACAGCCGCAACAGCGGCGGGTATGGGGTTCTGGCCGCAGACATCCGCACGTGTCCCCGGCAGCCTGCTCGGCCCCTCGGCCGAATGGGGTCACAAACTACGCGACGGTTTCGTATTACCCGAACCCAGCCACACCGAACACGTCGACGTTGCCATCATCGGCGGTGGGATCAGCGGACTTGCCGCCGGTTATCGATTGAAAACACGCACCGGATTGCGCGTGAAATTGCTGGAATTGGAAACCGAAACCGGCGGGAATGCGCGCGCCGGGGGCAAGCTTAGTACCGCAGCTCGGGCTTGCAGAATCCGACCGCTTGCAAAGCGTCGCGTTTTTTCTGCGCATGGACGCGCTGAAATCCGCGCGCGGCGGCGATGGCCGCAAGTTGTTCGCGATTCCGTTGGAGCGCAGTTCGACGGAGCGCGCGTGGCGCGATCTTGACCGCATGAGTTTCGCGCAGTGGTTGCAACAGGAAGGCTTCACCAGCGTGCCGTTGCTCTGGTATATCAACTACGCCTGCCGCGACGATTTTGGTACCCCCTTAGAACACACGTCGGCGTGGGCCGGGTTGTTCTACTTCGCCGCGCGTAATCCGAATCCGGCGGATTGCGCAGCGCACAGTGTGCTTACCTGGCCGGAAGGCAATGCGTGGCTGGCGGAGCGCCTGGCCGCGCCGCTCGCGGCCGAAACACAAACCGGCGCGGTGGTAACACGGGTGCGCAACGGACGCGGCGGCGTAGAAGTCGACTACTGGCACGTCGCAACGCAAACCGCGCGCCGCGTGGTCGCAGGTGCCGCGATTCTAGCGATTCCGCGCACGCTTGCCGCGCGTGTGGTGCAAGATCCTAACGCGCGGATCAACAGTGAAGGCTTTGTTTACACGCCCTGGGCTATCGCCAATATCACGCTGGACCGTTCGCCTGCGGGCGAGGGCGAGGCGCTGTCGTGGGACAATGTGATTTACAACAGCCCGTTGCTGGGCTATGTCGTCGCGACGCATCAGCGCCTGGAACCGGCGCGCACGGAAACGGTATTGACATATTACTGGCCGCTGACGCACACCACGCCTGCGGCTGCGCGGCGCGAAGCGCAGCAGCGCAGCCATGACGCATGGTCGGAGATGTTTTTGTCGGAATTACTGCGCATCCATCCCGAGTTGCGCGGCCAGGTTCGCCACATCGACGTTTGGATCTGGGGCCATGGCATGATCCGCCCGGAACCGGGTTTCATCTGGGGAGACGCGCGCCAACGCGCCGCGCAACACCAGCCGCCGTATTTCTTTGCGCATTCGGATCTGAGCGGTGTTTCAATTTTTGAAGAAGCCTACACACGCGGTGTGTTGTCGGCGGATGCGGCCGTGCAATTTTTAACACGAGCGGCACACGGATGAGGCGCCAGGTTTCGCCACAGCAACCGTGGCTGCTGTCGGCAGGTTTCGATGGAGTATTTATTCTCGCCCCGGCCGCGGCCGTTACCGCTGCGGTATTGATCTTCCCGCTCCTATTCTGGCGGGTGCTGGCGTATCTGGCGGTGTTTCACTTCGTGCGGCAGCAATACGGCTTCATGATGATGTACAAACGCGCCGAGCCGCGTTTGGGCGCATGGCAGCATCGCATCGACCAAACCGTTATCTATCTTGCGCCGCTTTATCCGTTGATATACTGGCATAGCCATGCGCGTGAATTCAGTTGGTTCATTGCCGGTGATTTTTTTCAGATGGCCGCAACCTGGCCCAGCACGGTTGTGGGCACGGTCTACGTTGCTGCAATCGTTGCCTACCTCGCAAAGGAAATTTTGCTGTACCAACGCACGCGCTACTTCAACCTCCCGCGCAACGGCTTGCTGCTCGGCACCGCGCTGTCGTGGTATGTCGGCATCGTCGCCTTCGATAACGACCTTGCGTTTACCGCGACCAACGTCATCGCCCACGGCATCCCGTATATGGCTTTAATTTGGCTGTATCGCCGCAACGCCGATGCCACGCCGGAATCAACCCGCCGCTGGACGGCGTGGTTCACGCCGATGTTTTTGGGCTCGATCGGCGTGCTCGCCTATTGCGAAGAAACACTGTGGGACGGCATGGTGTGGCGCGACCACGCCGCCGTTCTGCCGTGGTCGAGCGTGCTGCCACAAGTCACCGATATGACCTGGCTCGCGCTGCTGGTTCCGCTGCTGGTCGTACCGCAAGCCACGCACTATATTCTTGACGCCTACATCTGGCGCCTTCGCGAGCCGGGAACGGTGTGGAAAGAAGTCTTGTTTAAAACCAAAGTCGAGTAGTTATTAACGTGACCGCGATCATTGTTGAAATCTTTGCCGGGATTTGCAGCCTTCGATATGTTTCGTTTCATGGTTCGCGCCGTTCGACCCAGTGGAAAATACATGACTATGAATACCCAAGTCATGTTCCGCCTAATCTTAACGACATGAACTACGAATGCAGCTTTCGTCCAATTTGAAACGTTTGTTATTCTCGGAAGTGGATATTTTGCGAGCGCGATAGCAACACTCGAATTTGCATGAATTGATCTGTCCATGACAGTAGCAGCGCGATTGCCCTGACTCTTATCTCCGCCGGTACAGCCATAACGTTACCGGCGCCAGTGTCAGGGTCAGTGCACAGGCGTTAACAGTGCGAGACCGAGGTCAGACAATGTCACGCTAGGATTCCCAGCAGAATATACTGCATATACTGATCGGTCGATCCGGCCAGCGCGCCGCCGAACACAAACGTGAACAACAGCCATGGTGGTGTCTGTGTTCAATGCAGTACACCCGGCCGGGTTGTGCTTTCGACTGCGCGCCCGGTGAACGGTAAAAAAATATCATCAAGACTTGGCGCCGCCATTGAAAAACCAGCGATCAAAACACCGGCGGGGGTTAATGCTCAAATGTGTTGGGCGGGTTGCACAAAGTGATAGTCGAGCGTGAACGGATCAGCATGTTTTGCAGTAAAACAATCCGTGCAACGCAGCTCGACTGATTCAAGCTATTGCAGTAATTCCGTCATTTTCTTAAAGCGTTCTTTTTGAACGCCGCCGGCAATTTCTTTTGCCTTAGCTACATCGCCTTTTTGTACGGCAGGAATAATTTCGGTTTCACGGGTCTTTTTAAATTCCGCCCACACGGTAGCTGCTTCTTTTAC
>JACQEQ010000172.1 GCA_016200445.1 Gammaproteobacteria bacterium
GTCGCGCACCGCGACCGCGATGTGGTGCAGGCGCGGGCCGTAGTTGCGCACGAAGGTCTCGGTCGGCGACGGCAGTTTTTCCAGATGGTTGACGAAATACGGGGTGTTGTTCGCAGTAAACACTTTGGCCGGGCTGTGCGACTCGTGTGAAAAGTGCACGCTCTTGGTCACGTTGGTCGACGAGTTTTGATCCTTGATGTCGTACGAGCCCCAGTAGTAGTAGCTCGACCATGACAAATATTCGAGGATCGCGACTTCGCGATTTTGCGCGTACACGCGCGTGGCCAGATGATCGATCGGCATCAGCAGGTCATCAAAGCGTAACGCTTTTTGCAGCGCTTTTGCCGCCAAGTACACCTCGTTGATGTCGGCGCGAATACTGCTGGTGCCTAGTGCATACACGCGCAGTTCGTCGAGTTCACGCTCCAGATACCCGACGATGTTGTGCGTATAGGGCGACGGCTTGCTGATGGCCACGTTGCCCGGCAACTCCAAACGGCGCACTTCATCCTGATTGAAGAAACGGAACTCGCGTTCCTTTTGCAACTCCACCGCGCCGTGTAAATCGGTCACGCGCAGAATTTCACCCATGTAGCGGCTGTGCGGTTTTTGCCGGCCGATCGGGTACACCTCGTTCAAGCTGCGAAAGATGCCCTGAATGCCGCCGTGTTTGACCTCGCGCACCAGTAAATCGGGCGCGGCCATGTCGATGCGCAGGATGTGCGTCCAATGCGTTTCGCTTTCGAGCGTAACCAGATAATTATACGGCGTCATCAACGCCAGCTCGGCCACGTATTCGATCGAGTGCCCGGGCTCGACAGTAATCATAAATGCGTCGAGCTCGCGAATCAGCTGGGTCAGTCCGACGCGATCGCGTTCTTCCAGCAGGCGCGCTAGATAGTCTTCGAAGAACGCCGAATTCTGTTTGTCGCCGTGGCGCGCGAAACTCAGTGAATTGAGCATGGCCTCGTTGCCGTTAAGTGATGGGATGCCGCTTTGTTGCAACAGCCTTCACTTAAACCGTCAGCAAAATATGCGCCAGCGGATAACGCGCGGCGCAGACGCAAATTTTGCGGGTTCGACCGTTTGCCACGCACTCCGGCAGTGCGCTTTTGGCTAGCCGAGCATCGCGCTAGTGCGCATTTGTACGCTCAGCTGTGTAGCGGACAACCGAATTCGCGGTGATTTCTGCTGGCATGTTTGCTGCTGCTTACAATTTCAGGCACGTATAACACCGTGATCCTGCGCGACGGGCGCGGGATTCAGTTAGGAGACACACATGATTAAAGTCGTATTGCTGCGCCATGGCGAAAGCACGTGGAATGTCGAGAACCGGTTTACCGGCTGGACCGACGTCGATCTGTCATCACTCGGCACGTTGGAGGCGCGGCGCGCCGGGCGGCTGCTCAAAGACAACGGTTACACCTTCGATGTCGCGTATGCCTCGTTGCTAAAACGCGCGATTCGCACCTTGTGGGTGGTCACCGAAGAGATGGACCTGCACTGGTTACCGGTGCACAAGGACTGGCGCCTCAATGAACGCCACTACGGCGCATTGCAAGGTCTGAACAAAACCGAGATCAGCGAACACTACGGTGCGGAGCAAGTGCATCTGTGGCGGCGCGGATTTGCAATTCGCCCGCCCGCCATGAGCTTCAACGATCCGCGCCTGCCGTATCACGACCCGCGTTATGCGCACGTACCCTCGAGCCGCTTACCGAGCACGGAGTCGCTGGAAGACACCATGAAGCGGTCGATTGAATGTTGGGACGAATTGATCGTACCCAGCCTGTGCGCCGGGCAGCGCACACTGGTGGTGGCGCATCACAACACATTGCGGGCGTTGATGAAACAACTCGAAAATATTTCCGACGATGAAATTGTCGAGCTCAACATTCCCACCGGTAAACCGCTGGTCTACGAGTTCGATGACAACCTGCATGTGATGGCGCGTTATTTTCTCGAAGACCTAGCGTCGGCCAATGTTGCGGCGTAGTACAGCCTGCGCACCAGCATGTAACAGCAATGTCACGGTTTTCCCTAAGGCTGTGCAGCTGGAACGCTGTAGAGTTCACGCATGATGAGCAGAACTGCGGCGGCCCGGCCCTCTTGCAAATTGAAGGAAGAGAGTCATTTCAGCCCATTTTCAGACCAAAAGATTAAGCTGCCACGCAGGGTGAAGCGCGAGAGCAAATAAATGTTAATACACGGCGCGTTTCTTGCTCTAAAGATATACGTAGCGTTGTGAATGTATTACTGACCAACACCATCAGGAGGGTTGCAGTCATGCCGGAACAAACTAAATCTACCGTAGCGCAGAAATCATCGAAGGGCAGCCGTAAGGCACCGCCTGCAGGAACAGAAGCCGCATCGATCCCAACACCGAAGGCTACACGCGCCGCAAGCAAGACGAGCAAGGCACTTCCCGCCGCGCCGATCACCACCTCGGAAGAGCGGCATCGGCTGATCGCCGAAACCGCATACTATCTTGCAGAACGGCGTGGTTTCCAAGGCAGCAATCCCGATCAAGACTGGTTCGAGGCAGCAAGTCAGGTAGACAAGTTGTTCATGGCAGGGACCTAAAAGTAATCGCCCCTTGAGAGCAAGGGGCGATGCCAACCTGCATCAGGGTAGTGGAAACTCGCCTTTTAGTCTGAGCATCGGAACGCTCTCCGGAGTAACTTTCCATAAGTCTCGACAATATTCGTGAATGGTCCGGTCGGAGGAGAACTTACCGGAGCGTGCGGTATTGAGAATCGACATACGCGTCCAGCGACCACAATCGGATGCGCGTAGCAGCTGTAAAAGCGGATCAATGAACTGTGCGAATAGTCGGTATCGTAACCGATGAACTGCTATTCATGGTCGACGTGGTTTTGCGTCAGCACGCGCGCCACCGCAGACTTCCCCACGCTGCACTACTCTACCGATGAAATATATTGAAGCCTACGTTCCCTCCTTGTAGCGCAATAATGACTGGCCAGATTTTTTATATTGATGCTGCTCTCGATGTGTCGCATGTTACTTAAAGCGTTAGCGAGACGCAGATCTGCGCTGCGTTTTTTTGAGTGCGACAGCAACACCATTTAAATTAGCTAACCCACTCGCGAACCGTGCATGACCTACCTGCATTCGTGTAGCAGTGCAGCCCGAATCTGGGGCGCCGGCAAACCGGCCGCACCACGAGCGACCACAAATTAGGGCATTCCGGCGGTTATTACGAAGACCATATTTTGAAACCTCATCGCCACCCTGAATATTTAGTGTTGGTTTGGTTTGTGCTGTGTTGGTATCTGTAATGGTTCATCATCAAACACGCAGTCACCAGCGCAAGACAAGAGGGACGATATGCAGATCCGCGTCGGATTCGAATTAGTTTACGAGTGTCCGCAGCCGACACCGATGATTCTGATGCTCAATATCCATTTCACCCGTGCCTCCGATGTCGTCATCGCAGATCACGTCATTACCCGCCCAGCAACGCCGATCACCGCCTACCGTGACGGCTTCGGTAACTGGTGCAGCCGCATCGTCGCGCCGCCAGGCACAATGCGCATCTCGACCAACGCACTCGTCAACGACAGCGGGTTGCCGGATGCGGTCGAACCGAAGGCACCGCAGCACGCGGTAGAGAATTTGCCTGCGGAGACACTGGTGTATCTGCTCGGGAGCCGTTACTGCGAAACCGATCGTCTTTCCGAAATGGCGTGGGCGCTATTTGAGAAAACGCCCCCCGGATGGGCGCGCGTGCAGGCCATCTGTGATTTCGTGCACGGGCATGTGCGCTTTGGTTACCAGCACGCACGCGCGACCAAAACCTCGCTCGAAGCCTACAACGAGCGCACGGGCGTGTGTCGCGACTTTACCCACCTCGCAATTACCTTGTGTCGCTGCATGAATATTCGCATCGGACGGGTATTGATCGCCCAGGGCCGCGATGCGGCCGATGTGCCGCTCAGCCACACCTTTGGGCCAAACGAGCTCAAGGGCTTTAAGGTGTGGACGGACGAGGTGCGGGAGCAAGTTTGATGCGAACGCCGTAAAAGCGGCGTGTAAGCACAAGGGCTATATCATGACAATTACCGATAACACCGAAGCCGTGATGTTGCTGCTGGAGCCTGAGGAGCCGCCCGCATTTGAAATCGTCAATGCGCGCGGCGGCGGCAGCGCCGTACTTGTCTGCGATCACGCCTCCAACCGGGTGCCGCGCCAACTCGGCAGCCTGGGCCTCAACCCGGCGCAGTTGGCGGAACATATTGGCTGGGACCCGGGCGCCGCCGATGTGGCGCGGCGGCTCGCAGTTCATCTCGACGCGCCCTTGGTGCTGAGCGGCTATTCGCGCTTGATCATCGACTGCAACCGGCAGCTCGGCAGAGCGGATTCGATTCCGCAACAAAGTGCCGGTGTGCCGGTTCCTGGTAACTGCGGTCTTGCTTCCAAGGAAAAAGAGCTGCGCCGCAAGGTGTTATTTGAACCCTACCACCGCGCCATCGGAAACTTGCTCGCCAGCCGCGCCAATCGACCCACTCTGCTGCTCAGCATTCATAGCTTCACGCCAGTTCTGGCTGGCATAGCGCGACCTTGGCACCTCGGTATTTCCAACGGACGTGACCGCCGGCTCGCCGCACTCCTGCTTAGCGTACTGGTACACGACGTAGAGATCGTCGTCGGCGACAACCAACCCTATCCCATCGACGCTTCTGTCGACTACACGCTCCCGGTGCATGCTGAGGCTCGCGGCTTGCTAAATGTCATGATCGAGCTCCGTCAGGACGGAATAGCAACAACAGCAGGGGCCGCCGTCTGGGCGGAACGCCTGGCGCGTGCGTATCGGCGGATCGAGACAGAGGCGCTCAATGGCTAAATTCATGGATATAACTTCCCGAGCGCGTCAATTTACTCGCCGCGAGCGGCAACTCAGCGCGCAGCTTTCCAGGATCCTTAAACCACAACTTGATCCTGCGGTGTATTACGTTTTGAGCGAGATGCGCCGCGGTTTTAATAGCCTGCGCCGGCATGACAATGGCGCGCAACGCGCAGCGCTGATGACGCTCCTCGATCGCCTGGAACCTGGCGCGCTCAGCCAGATTGTGCGCGCCATCAATATCTACTTCAGTCTGCTCAATGTGGTGGAGGAATCGATTGCGTTACACGAGCGGCGTCAAGCCATTGTGGAGAACGCGCTCAAGTGGCCCGGTTCATTTCGCGACACGCTGCAGCGCCTGAAGGATCACGGAATTCAGTTTGAGGAGCTATCCGGCTTAATGGGGCAATTGTGCTTCTTGCCGGTACTCACCGCACATCCCTCCGAAGCCAAGCGGCGCACCATCAAAGGAGCGCTGCGCAATATTTTCGTCACCATGGAAACGCTTGATGACACCCGGCTCCACGGCGGCCCGCGCGAGGATGCGAAACAGCAGCTCGCCGGCCAAATTCAAATCCTGTGGAAAACCGACGAAGTCCGCACTTCGAAACCTGACGTACGCGACGAAATCCGCGCAGGCCTCTCCTATTTTCCATTGTCGTTGTTCGAAGCGGTGGCCCAGTGTTATCGCAACCTAACCCGCTCCGTACGCGACGTGTATGGCGAACCCGCCGTTGCGAATCTGAAGGTGTCCAACCTTTACCGCTTCGGTTCCTGGATTGGTGGTGACCGCGATGGTCACCCGCTGGTCACCGCCGAGGTCACTGCCTTAGCCTGGCGCATGCAAGCGCGCACCGCGCTGGAAGAATATCTGCACCGCATCGATGCGTTGAGCAGTTTGCTTTCAATCTCATTGCGCATGTGCAAACCTTCACCCGCATTCATGGAAAGCTTGGAGCGGGACGCGCACTATGCCGCGCTGCGTTTCGGTGCCGAGACTAATCGCTATCAGCAAGAACCCTATCGACGCAAACTCCAACTCATGCGCTACCGCCTCAAGCGCAATCTGGTGGCGGTGCAAAGAAAAATTGACGGCCGCGACGATCCGCACGACGACCTGGTCGGCTACGCAAACCCGCACGCCTTGCTGAATGATTTGTATCTGATCCGCGACTCCCTCGCAGGACATGGCGACGATGCCATTGCCGCTGGCGCGCTGACCGACTTGATTCGGCTGGTCGAGACATTTGGTTTCCACCTGATGGAATTAGACGTACGCCAGGAGTCAACGGTCCACACCCGTTGCGTCGCCGAATGGCTGCAAGCAAGCATAGGCGTCGACTACGCGACCATGAGTGAAAACCAGCGCCTTGCGCTGCTTGCACGTCTACTGGCTGACCTAAAACAAATTCCAGTTTTTCCTGAGTATCTGTCCGAAGCGACACAGGAAGTTTGGCGCGTGTTCCAGGTGATCGCGCAGATGCGCGCTGAATTGGGTGCGGCCTGTTTCGGTAAATACGTGATCTCCATGACGCATAGCGCGAGCCACGTGCTGGAAGTGATGATGCTTGCCGCCAGCGCAGGTCTGCTGGGAAAAAATGACGAGACTTGGTACTGCCACATCGGCATCAGCCCGTTGTTTGAAACCATTGAAGACTTGTCCCATGTCGAACAGGTTCTGCGCCAGCTCTATGAGTTGCCGGTGTACCGGCAACTGCTCGCAGCCTCCGGCGGTGAACAGGAAGTGATGCTGGGTTACTCCGATAGCTGCAAGGACGGAGGCATACTCGCTTCCGCGTGGTCGTTGTACGAGGCGCAGAAAAAAATCGTGGCACTCTCAGATGCGCACGGCATTCGCTGCCGCCTGTTTCACGGGCGTGGTGGTACTCTCGGGCGCGGTGGCGGACCCACCCACGAGGCCGTGCTCGCCCAGCCACCCAAGACCGTGCGCGGTACCCTCAAACTCACCGAGCAGGGCGAAGTGTTGTTCTACAAGTACAACAATATGGAAACCGCCGTGTACGAGCTAACCTTGGGCCTGACCGGACTGCTCAAAGCCAGTACACATATCATTCGACCTGCAAATGAAGACCGGAAAGACTATCTCGGTATCATGGATGAAATTGCCCAGGCCGGTGAACGCAGTTACCGCGCGCTGACCGAGCACACACCCGATTTTCTCGACTACTTTTATGAAGCGACGCCGGTCCGCGAAATCGGCATGCTCAACATCGGCTCGCGCCCCTCGCATCGCAAACAAGGGGACCGCTCGAAGGGGTCAGTGCGCGCCATTTCCTGGGTGTTTGGTTGGGCGCAGTCGCGCCACACCTTGCCGGCGTGGTACGGCATCGGTACCGCCCTCGAGACGTGGCGTAACCATGATCCGGTCAGACTCGCCAAGCTGCAGAAAATGTATCGCGATTGGCCATTCTTCAGGACCTTGCTCAGCAACGCACAAATGGCGTTGGCCAAATCCGATTTTCAGATTGTTGAACAATACGCCGCGCTGTGCGTAGATCCGAATGTAGGCTGGCGTGTTTCTCAAGTCATCCGCGCCGAAGCAGAACGCACCGTCCAACAGATTTTGAATCTCGCCGATGCCAGCGTGTTGCTGGAGGACAATCCCACCCTTGCGTTCTCGCTCACGCATCGCAAGCGACTGCTGGACCCGTTGAATTACATCCAAATCGTGTTACTGAAAAAACTGCGCGCTGACGCGCGTGACGACAGCCCCTGGTTGGAACCGCTGTTACGTTCGATCAACGCCATCGCGGCGGGGATGCGCAATACGGGTTAAGAACGTAGGTAAAACGCAGGTTGTGTTTTCTGAGGGGCTATTACTTGACTATTAATTATCTGCTTTCTTCGTGTTCTCGCGAAGGCATGTTGTCGACCCTAAGAAGACCTTAGCGTTTAAAAAAACGTTTCGAATTCTCCACCGAAAGCGGTCGCTGAAAAATGCTTCTACGCTTTCCAAAACACAGGTGTGTGTTTACCAACGTAAGCGATCATTTAACGCCGTTATTCCATTCCTTCTGAACCCTGGATAAAACAAGCACGCCACAGTTCAGTGGCGAGCACTTTATCCGGAGGACACATGAGCAAGAACGGAACACGAGCGACGCGCCGTAGTTCGGAGC
>JACQEQ010000042.1 GCA_016200445.1 Gammaproteobacteria bacterium
ATCAGCTTCGAAGCCCTGGCCGGACATGCGTATAGCATGCGCGGGAAATTCGTCGATGGTCTGGGCAAAGTCTGGATCGTAGATGATCGCAATGCGTTGGTTCCGATGAGTACTGCGGCGGCCGAACACTAGTGTAGTACCGCACTCTTGATGCCCCTTAAAACTGGAAAAGTAGAGTTACAGACATCGGCGTCCTCCTTCTCCCTCCGGGGGAAGGAACTCTTGTTTGAGCATTGTCTTGGCCGTTCCAAACAGAATGAAACACTACACTCGATACAGGATTGCTCTGCACGCGACGTGACAAGCACCATGGCGCTACGATTTCCCGCGCAACTCCGTTAACATCGCGCGCATGCCCGCCATCATCGAAGTATGCGATCTCGTTAAACACTACCCGAAAGTGCAGGCAGTGAACGGCGTGAGCTTCGCCATCGAACCCGGTATTTGTTTCGGTTTGCTCGGGCCGAACGGCGCGGGCAAGACCACTACCATCGAAATGATGGAAGGTATACAGAAGCCCACGTCGGGATCGATTTTCTACAAGCAACAACCGCTCGGCAGGCAGTTCCGTAATGAAGCCGGGATTCAATTTCAACACACGGCACTACCGGATTTTCTGACCGTAAAAGACGCGTTGCGTCTGTTTCATTCGCTGTATCCGCGCAGCGCCGATCTCGAACAACTCGTCGACCTGTGCAACCTGCGCGAATTATTGAGCCGCGATGCGCGCAAATTATCCGGCGGGCAACGGCAGCGCTTGTTGCTCGGCATCGCGCTGGTCAACGATCCGAGCGTGCTGTTTCTCGACGAGCCCACCACCGGCCTGGACCCGCAGGCGCGGCGCAATTTTTGGGAACTGATACGCGCCACGAAGGCGCGCAACAAGACAATTATTCTAACGACGCACTATATGGAAGAGGCGTACACGTTGTGCGACGAAATCGCGATCATGGACCACGGGCGCGTGATTGCGCGCGGAACACCTAACGCATTGCTGCAACAACACTTCAAACATGTGTTCCTGCGTTTGCCGCGTGCGGATTTTTCCGTGCCGCTGGAGAACTTCCCATTCACCGTGTTTGAAAGCGACGGCTATGTCGAAATCCAGGCGCTGGATGTAAACGAATCCATCGCGCTGCTGTTGAAGAACAACGTGCCGCTGACACGGTTGGAAATCCGCCCGCCGTCGCTGGAAGATTTATTTTTAGAACTCACCGGCAAAGCCCTGAGGATGTAATGAAACGTTTTTTCGCGGTACTGCATGCCCGCAATCTGGAATTTCTGCGCGACCGTTCGGCGCTCGCGTGGAATATCATTCTGCCGTTTTTCATCGTACTGGGTTTTGCGTTTGCGTTTTCCGGCGGGCCGCGCGACCTGTTCAAAGTCGGCGTGTATCGCGGCAACCCATCCGAGCAATCGGACATTGCATTTTTAAAAACCAAGTACGTGCAATTCATTCCGGTGGACAACCTGCAAACCGCACAACGTAAAGTCGAACATCACCAGCTTGACATGCTGCTCGACGTCGGACCACCCACGCGTTACTGGATCAATACTGATTCGCCCAATGGCTATGTGCTGGAACAGATGTTGCGCGGCAGCGGTGCAGAGACGTTCGAACGTAATGCGCTGACTGGCCGCGAAGTGCGCTATGTCGACTGGCTCGCGCCCGGTATTTTCGCGATGAATATGATGTTCAGTTGTCTGTTCGGCATCGGCTACGTGATCGTGCGTTACCGCAAAAACGGCGTGCTCAAACGCCTCAAAGCCACGCCGCTAGGCGCATTCGAATTTCTCACTGCGCAAGTGGTTTCGCGCATGTCTCTGATCGCGCTCGTCACCACCATCGTCTACGTTGGCTGCGATCTGTTGATCGACTTCACGATGCACGGTTCTTACATCATGCTGGCCTTCACGTTCACACTCGGTGCCGTGTGCTTGATCTCGTTGGGCTTGCTCACCGCCGCGCGTTTTGCAAGCGAGGAATTCGCTGGCGGCGTGTTGAACGTACTCACCTGGCCTATGATGCTGCTGTCCGGCGTGTGGTTCTCGCTCGAAGGCACCCACCCGTGGGTACAAAAAATCGCGCAGATATTCCCGCTCACTCACGTCGTCAATGCCGCGCGCGCCATCATGCTCGACGGCGCAGGTTTTGTTGAAGTGTTGCCGCAGTTACTGGTTCTGGGAGTGATGAGCGCTGTGTTTCTCGGATTGGCGGCGGCGTTGTTCCGCTGGGAGTAAACAGCAAATTAAACTCGATTCATATTGATCCGGCTTGATGAAGTTTGAAGTTGTATAGCTCCTCCCCTGCACGAGGGAAGGGATGCTTACATTTGCATCCTGAAGGGTTTAGAAAGCAAATATTGACTTCAAACTTTATCAAGCCGGATCAATAGGTGTGAACTCCAAACGAACGGAGTAGTTAAAGCCATTTAATAATTCACCCGCCCCGTAAACGCGCCGTCAATCACGATGTTCGAACCGGTGGTAAACGACGAAGCTGGTGATGCAAGAAACACTGCGGTCTTGGCAATTTCTTTCGGACAGGCCATGCGGCCCATCGGGTTGCGCTTGAGATACTGTTCGTAGACCTGCGGCAGGTGTTGTTGCGCGTTGGCCCAGAAGCCGTCTTCGACATACACCGTGCCGGGCGAGATTAGGTTGGCGCGCACATTCTTTGGCGCGAGGCGGCGCGACACCCCTTTGGTGTATTGGATCAAGCCCGCCTTCATGGCGCCGTATGCGCTTTCGCTGTCGGTCTCGGCGGCTAACACGCTCGATAGCACCACCAGTGCAGCGTCGCCGGTTTTTTCTGCGGCCTGTTCCAGAAACGGCGTTGCGGCTTCGACTGCGCGCACCACGCCCATCAGATCGACGTCGTAACTTTTTTTCCAATCATCTTCGCTATTGCCGATACCGAACGCACTGGGATTGGCAATTAAAATGTCAATACCGCCCAGGCGCTGGCCGGATGCGGCGATCCAGGTGCGCAATGCATCGCCATCACCGACATCGACGCAACTACCGAAGACATTCACGCCTAATTGCCGTAACGAATTTTCAGTGGCCGCGACCTGCGCTGCGTTGCGGGCGCAAAACGCCACGTTGACGCCTTCGGCGGCCAGCGCATCCGCAATCGCACGGCCGATGCCGCGCGTTGCACCGGTAATTACAGCATTTTTTCCACGCAGACCCAGGTCCATCATTTCTCTCCCGATCAACAACGGTTTAACGAAGCAGCTGCGTGCTACGATAAGTTTCAGCGCACTGCATAACAATGCTCGTGCGTCCCGATTAATTGTCTTAACGTCCACACCTGGGAATTATGGATCCACTCGCCGACCTGCTCCCTGCGATGCGCGTGCACAACGCGGTGTATACGCGCGTCGAGGCGACCGCGCCATGGGGCATCGAGTTCATTCCGTATCACCATGTCAAGTTCGGCATCGTGCTGCACGGCAGCGCTTGGATTAACGTCGCGGGCGACCCCACGCCGGTGGCGCTGCATGCGGGCGATTGCTATCTGATACCGCGCGGTTGCGCATTTACGTTGCGCGACCAGCTCGATTCGTCCACGCAAAATTTCGAAGAACTTTTGCATCGAATCGAAGCGCGCACGTTACGCTACGGCGGCGGCGGTGCGCTCACCACCATCATCGGCGGGCGTTTTATTTTTGCCGGACCGCGCTATCCGGCGCTGCTGGATGTGCTACCCGAACTGCTGCATTTCAAAGTCACTGCCAGCGAACTTGCGGCGATCCAGTCCACCCTTCAATTGCTCGCCGCCGAGATTGCAACACCGCTGCTGGGCTCGTCGCTCGTGCTCGACCGCCTCGCCGATATTTTTTTCGTGCAAACGCTGCGCGCCTACCTGGGTTCCGGCAACGGCCGCGACGTGCAATGGTTCGGCGCGGCAGCCGATCACCACATCGGCAGCGCGCTGCGCATGTTGCACGAACAATCCGCACGCAACTGGACGGTCGAGGCGCTCGCCGCCAGCGTGAATATGTCACGCTCCGCGTTCGCGCTGCGCTTCAAGAAATTCGTCGGCGACGCGCCGATGGAATATCTGGCGCGCTGCCGCATCCAAAAAGCCACGCGCCTGTTACGCGAAAGCACGCTGCCGATCAGCCAGATCGCCGATGCGATCGGTTACGACTCCGAAGCCTCGTTCAACAAAGCCTTCAAGCGGCTCACCGGTATTCCGCCCGGCCGGTATCGCGCGACGGACCGGACCGAACAAACCTAGCGCCAGAACATGACAACCACGAACCCGCCGCCGGATCGCAACCACCTGCCGCCCGAAGCACGCCGTCTGCAGGAACAAACTGACGAATCCGCCGACTGGCGTTTGTGGGGGCCGTACCTGAGCGAACGTCAGTGGGGCACGGTGCGCGAAGACTACAGCGCCGATGGAAAAGCCTGGGAATATTTTCCATACGAGCACGCGCACCGCCGCGCGTATCGCTGGGGCGAGGACGGCATCGCCGGCATCAGCGACAGCGCGCAATATCTTTGTGTCGGGCTGGCGTTATGGAATGAACACGACCCGACCCTGAAGGAACGCCTGTTCGGTCTGAGCAATGCGCAAGGCAACCACGGCGAAGACGTCAAAGAGCTCTATTACTACTTGGATGCGACGCCGACGCATTCGTATCTGAAAATGCTCTACAAATATCCGCAGGCGGAGTTTCCCTATACGCGGCTGCGCGCAGAAAACCAAACCCGTGGCCGCGACGTGCCGGAGTTCGAGCTGATCGATACCGGCATATTCGACGACAACCGCTACTTCGACATCGTGGTCGAATATGCCAAGGCCGACACCGACGACCTCTTGATGAAAATCACGGTGCATAATCGCGGCACGCAACCCGCCCCGTTGCATGTCTTACCGCAACTATGGTTTCGCAATACCTGGTCATGGGGTTATGACGCGACCAAACCGCAGGCCGCAAAAATCGGCGCACAGTTGATTGAATTTCAGCATGCGCAGCTGGGCAAATATTATTGCCATTGCGATGCTGCGCCTACCCTACTGTTTTGCGACAACGAAACCAACCTGCACCGGCTGTACGGCGATCCTGCTGCCGGTTATTGCAAAGATGCGTTTCACGACTATGTAGTGCAGGGGCAACGTGATGCGGTGAACCCGGCACACACCGGCACCAAGGCGGCAGCGCATTATCGCGTCGTAGTCGACGCGCATGGGCACGCGGAATTCCGGCTGCGCTTAACTAAAAGTAAAAACTCGGCCCCATTCGACGATTTCGCAACCATCGTGCAGCAACGGCAGATCGAAGCCGATGAATTTTATAACGCGCTGCAAGCCAAGCTTCCCGACGACGAAGCCAAACGCATTCAACGCCAGGCGTTCGCCGGTCTGATTTGGAACAAGCAATTTTATTACTTCGACATTCCGCAGTGGTTGAACGGCGATCCCGCCACGCCACCGCCGCCGCCCGAACGGCGTCAAGGCCGCAACCGCGACTGGCAGCATCTGAACAACGCCGACATCATTTCGATGCCGGATAAATGGGAATACCCCTGGTACGCCGCCTGGGACCTTGCGTTTCATTGCGTGCCGTTGGCGCTCATCGATCCGGCGTTCGCGAAAAACCAGCTCATTTTGATGCTGCGCGAATGGTATATGCACCCCAACGGACAAATGCCTGCCTACGAATGGTCCTTCGGCGATGCGAATCCGCCTGTGCACGCATGGGCCGCGTGGGAAGTGTACAAGCTTGACAGAGACGCAAACGGCGGTGCCGGCGATCGCGCGTTTCTGGAACGCGTGCTGCACAAGCTGCTGCTCAACTTTACCTGGTGGGTCAATCGCAAAGATCCGGAAGACCGTAATATTTTTCAAGGCGGCTTTCTTGGCCTGGATAACATCGGCGTGTTCGATCGCAGCGCACCCTTACCCGCTGGAGGCTCGCTCAACCAGACCGACGCGACCAGCTGGATGGCGATGTATTGTCTGAATCTGATGCGCATCGCCTTGGAGCTGGCGGTGCATCACTCCGTGTACGAAGACATCGCGACCAAATTTTTCGAGCATTTTCTGTACATCGCCAAAGCGATGAACAACATCGGCGACCAAGGCATCGGGTTGTGGAACGATGCGGATCAATTCTTCTACGATGTATTGCGGCTGCCCGGCGGCAAGACCATACCGCTGAAAGTGCGCTCGATGGTCGGGCTGATCCCGCTGTTCGCGGTGCAAATTCTTGAACCCGATTTATTAAACCGCGTGCCGGATTTCAAACGCCGCCTGCAATGGTTCCTCAACTATCGCCCCGATCTCGCCGGACTGGTGTCGCATTGGAACGTGCCGGGTGTTGGCGAACGTAAGTTGCTTTCATTGCTGCGCGGCCACCGCATGAAAAAGTTGTTGTTACGCATGCTGGACGAAACCGAGTTCCTGTCGGATTACGGCGTGCGCTCGCTGTCCAAAAGCTATGCGGCGGCACCCTATACGTTTCGTATCCGGCGAGCATACGCTGAGCGTTGCTTATCTGCCGGGTGAATCCGATTCGGGGGTGTTCGGCGGCAATTCCAACTGGCGCGGGCCGATTTGGTTTCCGATGAACTATTTGATCGTCAACGCACTGCATCGCTTTGCGGAATTTTACGGCGACGGCTATCGGGTGGAATGCCCCACGGGTTCCGGTCAGCTGCTTTCGCTGCGCGAAGTCTCCGACGAACTGGCACGCCGTTTAGTCAAATTATTCCGCATTAATAATCAAGGCCGCATCGCGTCGGCCGGCAGCAATGAAAAACTCAATACCGATCCCCTCTTCCGCGCACATTACCAGTTTTACGAATATTTCCACGGCGATACTGGCCAGGGTTTGGGCGCAGCGCATCAAACCGGCTGGACGGCGTTGATCGCAAAATTATTGAACGGTTAATACCGCCGGTATCCAGATACGCGGATTTTTGTGATCGAACAAAAATATCGTCTGGCGAACAACACGCGAACGTTCACAATCGGCGGTGCGAAAAGTGGCGTGTGCATGCGCGCTCCACTCACATCAATTCAGCCAAAACAAAGGGAAACTACGATGCGTTTAATTCTTCTGGGTGCGCCCGGCGCGGGCAAGGGTACCGTCGCCAAGTTACTTACGCAGCTCGACGGCTCGGTGCAAATTTCAACCGGTGACATTCTGCGCGGCGCCGTGCAGGCCGGTACCGAACTTGGCAAAAAGGCTAAGGAATATATGGATCGCGGTGACTTGGTGCCGGACGATCTGATTCTCGGCATTATGGAAAAACGTTTTCTGGAACCCGATTGCCAAAAAGGTTTTTTGCTCGACGGCTTCCCGCGCACCATTCCGCAAGCCGACGCGCTGAAGAAAATCCTCGTCAAACTCAACATCAAACTCGACATGGCCGTGAATCTCGAAGTGCCACGTGAAGTCATTTTGGATCGCCTCAGCACACGCCGCACCTGCGTGAACAGCAGTTGCCAGGCCATCTACAACGTAAAGAGCATGCCGCCCAAAGTTGCCGGCAAATGCGACAAATGCGGTAGCGAAATCGTACAACGCGCCGACGAAACCGAAGCCGCCATCAGCAAACGCCTCGACACCTATAACGAGAAGACCGCGCCGCTGATCGGGTTCTACAAGAAAGAAGGTTTGTTGTTTGACGTGAACGCTACGGCGAGCGACACCGTGGTGAATGCGATTAAGCGGAAGATTGACGGGATATAGTTCGGACCCTAGCAGCCTGTCAGACTTAAGGATGGCGGGGTCGTAAAATGTCATGCTTGGCGTTCACAATCTTTGAAAGATTCTAACCAGGAGATAACGCATGAAACGTTTGTTGATATCTGCCGTAGGTCTGGCATTAAACATCCCTGTAATGGCTGCTGACGTTGATTATCGAAAAGATGTTCGTGCACTTTGGCAGGCAAAGTGTTCTGCCTGTCATGGTGCAGACGCACCGTACGTTGGTGATTTCAAAGAGGCTAAAGAAAAATTCACCGCCGCGATGAAAGGCCCACGTATGGACACCTACAGTGACCTGCTGTACTTCGTCGCCTGGCCGGACACCGGCGCCCTCATGCGCCGCCTCGACACATCAGCAAAGACGAGTTGATGAAAATCAAGGCGAAGTATTAACCGCGTGAGATAGGAAATTGATCGTCGGTTTCCCCGGGTTACGCCGCGCTGCGGCTAACCCGGGCTGACTTCAGACGTTGTTCATCAGCGGTGTAGCACATTGGTGTAGCATCTTTTACAGGCCTACACCAATGTGTCAATTCTCTGTTTTAAGCATGCTGTTTGTGCTGCTTTGCATGAGCTGCACGCCACTCGTTCACTCCGTGCCCGATCCGAATTTTTCAGCCACACTTGATCAGTACATCGCAACACATCCTGCGCGACGCGCTGATCTGCTGGCAGCACTCGAAAATCCGAGCCGCTGGATAAATTTGAGCTACAAAGAATTACTGCTCGTAGCCAATTCGAATAGGTATACGCCGCAACGTTTTTGGGGAGACGGCTTCTATATTGACTATCGCCATGCAGATCAATGTCGTTCACTCGATGGGGTCATGTTTTTTCAATCGTATGTAATCGTTATCCGCTCGTGCAGAGTCGTCGCCAGCCTCATCACGACGCCACACATCGTACGCATACAGCAGTTTCTGCTGACCGATCCGGACGTAACATTTGCCTCGGCACAGGCGTTCTTGGAACAACGCGTCGTGGATGGCATGACCATGAAGGAGTTACGACTGCTCTACCCCAGCGTTCGATTTCAGGAAACAAGACACTGCTATGGTAGCGAGCTCAATCATTGCACGGAGGCTTGCAAAATCTGCGATGTCACCTTGCTGTTCAACGGGGTTTACTACTTTTTTAAAAATCGCAGTCCATTCGGCGTGCCGCGGCTTACCCAGGTCATTCCGCCGTTACCACTCAGTCCAAACTAATGTCGACAGTTACGGACCTGCGCACTCCCGCACAGTGTCGGTATCCGTGCGGTACTCGTAGCGCTTCCCGGCGTATTCCAGCTCCACGCGTTTGCCACCGGAGTTTCCCCCACTCGCTTCCTCCGCACAGGCTGCGGTTGTATCTGGCGAACCCGCGCGAATCGTATGCACTTGAATGTTAGCGGCATCGACGTTGAGCGTTGTCGCAAGGCGTTCACGTGCGCGGCGCAGCACGTCCACGGTTGCTTGCGCCGCTTGCGCTTTTGGCGCAGTTGAATTGCCCGCGCCGCGCACGCACACCACAGCGCGGGCACCGGCGATATGCACCGGGTATAGCTCCTTCCCCGCCGTGACTTCCACTTTGAATCCGGGCGTGATGACTTGCATATACATCATGCCCGGCTGCGGGCAGCCCAGGCTGCTATCCGGCCAGTCCACAGCCTGCGCATGCTGCACCCCGAGCTGTTCGACCGGTACGGCAAGCTGCTTACTCACCGCTTGCTTCGCCAGGGTGATGACCTGTGCATCGGTCATGGATTCGTTCGTGTTCATCGCGGCGATACCCAGAAATACGCTAAATACTGAAGCGAGCATGGCGGCCTCCTGTACTTGAATTCTGGTTAGAGTTTGCGCTTTGCTCTGCTAACCGGGAAAATGAGCGCCACTTGCATCCAGCTGTGCGCTGACCAACATAACTCAAATCGTAAACCACGTGAATTAGCCGTAGAGACCCGCCACCATGAACTTCGAATTATTACGCGAGATGGACTCGTTCAGCGAGGAGATGCTCAATCGCATTATCGCTTTTCAAACCAAAGAACATGCCGCCTGGAATAGCCAACTGCCCTTCGCGCAACGCATCCAAGAACTTACGCTGCACGACTTGGTGCTCAGCCACCCGCAGCGCGATCCAAAACTCTGCGGCCCGACCATCGCGCACTATGCGCCGCGCCGCGACGAGATGTGGCGCATCGCCGCTTACGCACGTGCGGTTGCGAGCGATCCCGTAGTGTGCGAGCTGCATGCCCGCAATGGATTTTTGGGCAGCCTGCTGGCGCGTGAAAATGTGCGCGTCATCGGGCTGCGCGATCCGCGCACCAAACCGAATCAAATTGCAGATTTTTACGACAACGAACATTACGACATGCGCAGCGGTACGATAGCGCAGAACGCACCGGTATTCGATCTGGCGTTTTCGGCATGGATGCCCAGCGGCGAAAACCACACCCCCGCGCTGCTGGCATGCCGGCCAAAAATCGTTGTGTATGTCTACACCGAGCACGCCGATCCGATTTCATTACAACCTCAAACCGGAACAACCGAAGCGTTTACGCAATTATCGAGTGACTACAAGTTGATCGATCAATGGCAAGACGTGCGCCCGGCGGATTTTTTTAAGGAAGTCTGGCCCGATCTGACCGGCAATCTCGCCGAGACGCGCATCACCCGCGTGTACGCACGCACTGAATTTCACAACCTGGCGCCTATTGCATCGGCTGCGCCGCTGGCGCATTACGATTGGGAGAAAGATTTGCAGATGGCGTCGCTGGCACTCGAAGCGAAACAATTCCTGAAGCAGCGGGGCATTGCGCTATAAAAAATCTGCGTAGGGCGGGCGGTGCCCGGCCTACGCTGCCCGCATCGCCTCGATATTCTTCTGTTCGCTGAACGGCACTTCTATCACTTCGTACTCGAAATGCGAAAACGAGGCAGTCGCCTCGTGCATACGGATGAGTCGAACATAGACCAAACTTTCGCCGCGATTTAATACCAAACAGGTCCCCACATCATAAATTGCCGAAGGCACCAGCAAGTGCGTGGTCTCACCCTCGGTAAGCAATAAACTGCGAAAATATTCTCCGCCGCTGCCCACACCGCCAATCGAACGCACGGCTACCGGTTGCAAGCTACCCGGTATCGCTTTGATGCCGATTTCCAATTGTTCGTCGCGCACATCGCGCAACCAGCGCACGCTGCCCGCCTGCCAGTCGGCGCTTAAATTGTTTGCATATTTCAACACCACAACATCGCCCACGCGGATGCGTTTTCCGCGTCCGTCGCAGGCCACGCCTATACCGCCGCTGCTGCCGTTGATTTGCTGCCACAGCTGCGCGGTGAAATCCAAATCCATATCTTCGGCACGTTTTCCGGTGTTGGCTTTGCTGGCGTAAATTTTTTCCCATAGATCTTCGGCACCGGCAAACTGTGAAAGGCGCGGCTTCGCGACGCCGGTTTCTAATTTGTCAAGCTTGTCAGCAGCCTTCCACGGCTCGTCTTCGATCGGGACCAGCGAGAAGGTTTGCTTTACACCGCCGGGGCGATAAAAACGTACTTCGTCGCGTTCCGGGGTAAATGGTAACTCGTTGCTGACAAAGTGATGGCTGGCGCTCATACCGGCGGCCATGACAACACCCGCGCTATTGGGTTTGCGCTCGCTCTGACGCTCGCGGCGGCCGCCCCACGCCTGCTGAAGGCGCTGCAACATGTCGCGGCGGATGCGCTCGCGCAGAGTTATGGTTGCTGCATCGGTGTCATCTTGCGGCTCGGTATATTTGTCAAGCTCCGATGTAATGTGCTCAACCAGCCGGCTTACATCTAGGACGCGCAGCTCGTCGCTGAACACCGGCAGGTCATGCTGCAACGCGTACTGCGGGGGTAAGTCCCGATCCAAACCGATAAAATATTTTCCATCGCGCGACAAATTCCAATCCCCTCGGGATGCGGCGCGACGGAGTGATACGCTTCGCAACTGCGGCCATGGCCAATCACTTCGGCATAAATTTTTGCGCCCCGCAAAAGCGCGTGAGCCAATTCTTCAAGCACGAGGTAGGCACCGCCTTCGCCAAGCAAAAATCCGTCGCGTTCCGAATCAAACGGGCGCATCGCCTTTTTCGGAGAATCGTTCCGGCAGGTCATTACTCTGGTCAGGCAAAAGACAGCCCAGAGCGCAGGCAACAGCGGTGCTTCGTTGCCACCGGCGATCATCACATCCACATCGTCATGCTGAATCATGCTCAAGGCGTAGCCGAGCGCGTCATTTCCCGACGCGCTGCCCGAGCAGT